>JAUYDP010000078.1 GCA_030691805.1 Dehalococcoidia bacterium
TCCCCTCGGCTCAGTCGGCGCACAAAGTAGGCGACGGCAGGCCGGGAGAAGGCATCCAGCAAACCGTCCACAACCCCTTATACGACCCTACCGGAGAACTCATCTCTGGTCATTGCTGGGCTATAGACGTGGGAGTTTCCAACTTTCGAGCGGTGCAAAAGGCCCTTTTTCTTAAGCCTACTTAAGATGGTTAGCACAGTGGTATAGGCCAGGTCTCGCCGCTCTCTCAGAGCCGCTTGAACCTCTCCAACCGATGCTGGTCCCCCGTCCCAGAGGAATTCCATCACCACGGTCTCCAGCGGGCCCAGGGCTTTGGCCATGCCAGCCCGATTTGGGTCAAATTTGAACTTCAATAAACGCTCTCGGAATTACTACATGTTGTAGTGGGATTTTAGACGCGTACGGTCCGTTTGTCAACCCCAACTTGAAGACAGATTATTGACTAAGAACGGACATCCGCCTATCATGCCCCCATGAATACAGCATCAAAGCGAAGGAGATAAGTATGTACTGCGATTCCCATTGCCATCTGGATGGCTACGAGGAAGGCCAGTTGGCCGCCCTCCTGGAAAACGCCAGGAACAAAGGGGTCGAGCTGGTGGTTGGAGTAGGCACCACTCTCGAAGCCTCGGAGATCGCCACTGACCTAAGCCGCCGGT
The DNA here is from genome assembly GCA_030691805.1 of Dehalococcoidia bacterium. Classification (GTDB taxonomy): domain Bacteria; phylum Chloroflexota; class Dehalococcoidia; order JAUYDP01; family JAUYDP01; genus JAUYDP01. The sequence goes on from JAUYDP010000078.1 coordinate 660, forward strand.
TTCCCAACGTAGTCCCGGCGGTGGGCGTACATCCCTGGTGGGCCATCCCGCTGGAAGGGGAAGCCCTGGCTACGTTAAAGCGGTTGGCAGGCTTGAAGGGGGTAGTTGCCATCGGCGAAGTCGGGATTGACTCGGAGCGTTACCCAGATACGGTTGATCTTCAGTGGCAGTCCTTCCGGCAGGAGGTGGCCCTGGCCAAAGAGATGGGCCTGCCCCTCCTTCTACATTGCAAAGGGGACCGCCCCAGGGTACTGGAGTACCTGCGCAGCCAGGGCGCTACTCGGGGCGTGTTCCACGGCTTCACCGGCGATTCGATAGAAGCCAGTGAGTGGCTGGACCTCGGGCTCTACATAGGCATCGGTCTGCGGGCCTTCACTCGAGACCCATCCCCAGTGCGGGAACAGGCCATAGCTTCTATCCCACTGGACCGGATCCTGCTGGAGACCGACTCCTCGCCGCGGTCATATGCCAGCGAGGAGGCCATGGAGCCTGCCAGGGTGGTGGACGTGGCCCAAAAGGTGGCCCGGCTCCACGGCGTGAGCGCTGAGGAAGTGGGGCGGCGCACCACGGCGAATGTGCGGGCGATGCTGGGGATGTAGGCGAAGTATGAGCCGTCCATCCGTTATCCGTTCCTCTCATCCGTTATCCGTTGGGAAACCTTCTTCCAAACCATTGTGATAACGGTATATGAGCCGCATACTGGTCGGTGGGAGCCAGGTCTAAGGAGGAGGACCCCATGAAATGTGTAATTTGCAAGGTCGGAGAAACGAAGCTCGACAAGGCGACCGGAACGCTGGAGCGTGACTCCATGGTCCTTGTGTTCAAAGGCGTCCCGGCGGACGTCTGTGCAAACTGTGGGGAAGAATACGTGGATGAGGAGACTACCGCGCGGCTTCTCCTGGCTGCGGAAGAAGCAGCGCGGGCCGGAGTTCAGGTAGACGTCCGTTCGTACGTGACGGCGTAGTTATCGGCTAGAGCGGCACATGGGAGCACAAGTGTATGAACGCCGAGCACAGTCTGAGTCTTCAGCATCGCCGCTCGATTCGTCTGGCCGGATATGACTATGGGCAGGTCGGCGCATATTTCTTGACCATTTGCGCCTACAGCCACGAATGCCTGTTTGGTGAAATCGCGGATGGCGAAATGGTGGTAAACGCGTACGGCATGAGTGTTCTGGCGTGCTGGGGAGACCTGCCGCATCATTACAGAAACGTGCTTTTGGATGCATTTGTAATCAGGCCCAATCACGTGCATGGGATTGTGATACTGACCGGTTCTGGCAGTGAAGTTGTAGGGGCGGGTTTGAAACCCGCCCCTACGGTACCCCAAAAGCCCGCCCCTACAGTCACCGCCAAACCCGCCCCTAGCGCTGACGCCAAGGTGCATCCATTATCGGAAATCACCCGCGCCTTCAAAACGTTCTCATCCCGCCGCATTAACGAGCTACGCCGTACTCCAGGCGTTCCCGTTTGGCAAGGGAACTACTACGAACACATAATCCGCAACGAAGATGAGATGAACCGAATCCGTGAATACATTATCCATAACCCAAGCCGCTGGGCAGAAGACGTAGAGAACCCTGGTAGAACCCAAACTGGGATTCGCCACAGCCTGTAGGGGCGGGTTTCAAACCCGCCCCTACCTGCCCCAGAAACCGCGCCGTACCTGCCCCAGAAACCCCGGCTCTAGTAACCAGAAAGCACGCCCCGTACCTGCCGACAAGCCCGCCCTTTCGTGGCTGATACACCCCGACCTGCGATGACCACCAAACTGCCCCTACGACAGCCACAAAGCCGTTCCACGATGGAGCGGGCTGTGATTCCCGCCCCCCGGCTTGAACCAAAACCCCTCCTAACTGTATACTACCCTTGCTATGAAGATCGGCATCTTAGGTGTCACTGGTTACTCCGGGTCAGAGCTAACCCGCTGGCTGCTCCGTCACCCGGAGGTCACCATAACCAGCGTCACAGGGCGCTCCTACGTGGGCCAGAAGCTGGGAGAGGCGTTTCCCTACCTGGCCGAGCTGGACCTTACTATCGGGGAGGAACTGGATAGCGTAGACCTGGTCTTCTCCGGGCTGCCCGGGGAGACCAGCGCCGAGTCCCTTCTTCCCTATATTAAGAAGGGCATACCGGCGGTGGATATCAGCCCGGACTTCCGACTCAAAGACGCCGCCGTCCACAAGCAGTGGTATGGCTTCACCCATCCAGCGCCCCAGCTCCTGGCGGAATCGGTTTACGGCCTGGTGGAGCTCAACCGGCCGCAAATCCCGGCGGCCCGCCTGGTAGCAAACCCCGGCTGCTACCCCACATCCGCCATCCTGGCCCTGGCGCCGGCCCTCAAGGCGGGGATCATCAAGCCGGAGATAATCGTTGATAGCAAGTCCGGGGTCTCCGGCGCTGGCCGCACCCTTAGCCTGACCGCCCACTTCTCAGAGGCCAATGAGAACGTTCAGGCCTATTCCCTGGGAGGCCACCGCCACCTGCCGGAGATGGTCCAGGAGTTGGAGCGGTTGAGCGGGGGCCGGGTCTCCCTAACCTTCGTCCCCCATCTTATACCCATGACGCGGGGCATCCTGAGCACCTGCTACGCCCCGTTGGAAAGGGAGATGAAGACACAGGAGGTGCGGGACCTCTACCACGATTTCTATCGGGGGGAGGCCTTCGTTCGGGTGGTGAACGCGCCACCGCAGACGAAACAGACCCTGGGCACCAACCTCTGCCTCGTCCACCCGGTGGTTGACCCCCGGACAGGAAGGCTGATCGTGGTCAGTTGCCTTGACAACCTGGTAAAAGGGGCCGCCGGCCAGGCCATCCAAAACATGAACCTGATGCTCGGCCTGCCCGAGACCATGGGCCTTCAGGGCGCGGCGGTCTTCCCGTGATCCAGTCCATACAGACCATTCCCGGCGGCACGGTGACCTCTCCCCAGGGATTCCTGGCTGGGGCCACCTCCGCCTCCATAAAGCCGGGGACCCAGAGGCTGGACCTGGCCATGCTCTTCTCCACCGCGCCCTGCATCGCGGCCGGCGTCTTCACTCGCAATCGGGTGGCGGCTGCTCCGGTGCTGCTTTGCAGGGAACACCTTTCGGAAGGAAAGGCCAGGGCGGTAGTGGCCAACAGCGGCTTCGCCAACGCCTGCACCGGGCCAGAAGGGCTAGAGGATGCCCGGGAGACAGCCTCTCTGGCAGCCGCCAAGCTGGGCGTGCCCAAGACGCAGGTCCTGGTGATGAGCACCGGGGTCATTGGGGTCCCATTGCCCATGGAGCGCATCCGCGAGGGGATCAAGAGACTGTCCCTTTCTCCATCCGGAGGAAACGAACTGGCCCAAGCCATCATCACCACCGATACCCGGACCAAGGAGATTGGGCTTGATTTTGAGCTCGGCCAGACGCGGGCCACCATGGGTGGAGTAGCCAAGGGAGCGGGGATGATACACCCCGATATGGCCACCATGCTCTCTATCATTACTACTGATGCCCGCGTAGACCCCGCTTACCTGCCGCAGGCCCTGGTGCAGGCGGTGAGTCTTTCCTTCAACATGATCAGTATAGACGGGGATACCAGCACCAACGACACGGTGTTGCTCCTGGCCAACGGACTGGCCGGCAACAGCCCTATTGAGGAGTCCTCACCCCACCGGCAGGTCTTTCAAGAGGCTCTAAACCGCGCCTGCCTTTATCTGGCTAAAGAGGTGGCCCGTGACGGCGAAGGAGCCAACTGCCTCATCGAGGTCTGCGTGGAAGGGGCCGCCAGCGCCGAGGAGGCCCGGGCCGCGGCGCGAACCATCGTCGCGTCTCCGCTGGTCAAGTGCGCCGTCCACGGGGCCGACCCCAACTGGGGCCGGGTACTGGCGGCCCTGGGGCGCAGCGGCGCCCAGGTGGATGAAGGACGACTGGAGGTCTTCGTAGGTGACATTTGTGTCTCGACAGGTGGAAGGCCTCAGCCCTTCGATCAGGACAGGGCTCGGGGCTTACTGCAACGCCCAGAGGTGCTCCTGCGGGTCTGCTTGGGCCTGGGCGATGGCGAAGCCCGGGCCTGGGGCTGTGACCTGACCGAAGAATACGTAAAAATAAACAGCGCCTACACCACCTAGATGCGAATTAGCCGGTGGCTGAGCATCCCCACCATTGGAGCGGTGGTTATCTGGGGAGTCGTGCCTACAGCTACCAAGTTCGCCCTGCGGGACTTCGATCCCCTGGGCCTGGTCCTGCTCCGGCTGATCATTACTTCCTTCATATTCTTCGCCTGGCTGGTAATTGCTGAGCGAGACTGGGGGGTGAAGAAACAGGACCTGCCCCTCCTCTGCCTGGCTGGAATCGTCGGCGCAGGAGTCTTCCAGACACTATTCACCCTCGGCGTTAACATCACCACCGCCAGCAACACCGGAGTTATCATGGCTCTAGCGCCCATTTTCACCACGCTGGTGGCAGCAGCCACCGGCCAGGACAAGCTACGTAGCCTGACCCTCCTGGGAGTGCTGGTTTCCTTCGGTGGGGTATTCCTGCTGGTGGAAGGCAAAGGCGTTGGGATACAGACCAAGGGCCTGCTCGGAGACCTGATCATCATCGCCGCCGCCTTCGCTTGGGCGCTCTACCCAATCGCCGCTGCCCCACTCTTACGGCGGTACACCGTCCTCAAGACCACCACTTATGCCACGGTGCTAGCAGCGGTGGCCGTCATACCTTTTACCCTGGGGTCCCTGGCGAAACAGGACTGGTCGAACATCTCGGTTGAAAGCTGGATAGGGAGCGCTTACTTCATCGTCTTTGGAGGCCTGGTGGCCTGGTGGCTCTGGGGTAAAGGCATCCGGAGGCTGGGTCCCACCCAGACCATGGTGTATTACTACTTTCAACCGCTGGTAGGGGTCGCCGCCGCTATTATTCTCCTGGCAGAGCAACTTAACGCGTTGCAATTCGGCGGAATCGGCGCCATCCTCCTTGGGGTCGGGCTGGCCCGCAAATGGTAGCCGGAAATCTTCAGCAGCGGGTGGCAGAATGGGTTAATATCCCGGCCTTCCTGGCCGTCGCCCTCTGGGGCAGCACCTACGTGGTCATCAAGATCGCCGTGCGCGACCACTTCACCCCACTCAATCTGGCCGCCATGAGGCTGGTCCTGGGGGCCCTGGTGCTTTTCCTGATCCTTCTGATCATGGAGAAGGACTGGAGGATAGAAAGGAAAGATATCCTCATGATGGCCTTGCTAGGACTCACCGGCCTGGCTGCCTTCCAGATTCTCTTCATCGAGGGTCTCAAGTATACTACTGCGAGTAATTCGTCTGTAGTGGTCTCCACCTCCCCTATTTTCGCCGCTATTACCATATTTATCACGAGGGTTGACAATCTTCGCTGGAGGACCGCAGCGGGGATAGTCCTGGCCTTTGGCGGGGTCGCCCTGGTGGCCCAGAGAGAGGGGCTAAGCTTTGGGCAAGAGAGCGGCCTCCTGGGTGACATCTTCACCCTGCTGGCGGCCATATCATGGGGCTTCTTCGTGGCAGTGCAGACGCCCATCCTGAGACGGCACAGCCCTCTCAAGGTCATGACCTATGCCACGATCTTCGGCAGCGTGTTCGTCCTCCCTTTCACGGCCGGCGACCTCCTGGCTCAGGATTGGGGAGCTGTGTCCCTGGAAGGTTGGGGCCTGGGTATCTACTACGTAATAGCGTCCGGCGTCGTGGCCACGATCCTCTGGAGCCGGGGAATTCGCAACTGGGGACCTGCCAAGACCAGCGTCTACTCATATCTCAATCCCATCTTCGGGATCGTTACCGGGGTGCTCTTTCTCGAGGAGCGCTTGGTGGCGGTGCAGGTCGTAGGCACTCTAGCAATTTTTATTGGGTTGGCACTGGCAAGGAAGTAGCGGTGAGCGGTCAGTAGTCAGTGGTCAGCAGTCAGTAGTCAGTAGTCAGTGGTTGGCCACCAAGCATCTGTCGTCAAGCTGGGGGTGCGGGGGCCTCCTCCCCGGGAGCGTCCCCGAGCAGGAGGCTCGGATATCCCCCGTTGACTATCTCCGGCGCCGCCAGGCCGGGGGGCTTGGGCGTCCCCCCGGTGACTATGTCTGGCTAAGCCAGACCGTGGGGGATAGGGGGTTGTCCCCGATCTCCTGCCACCTGCGCGGGCGGGGGTCGTCTTACTGCCGGCGGGACGCCGGCGCTCCCAGGCCCGGGGATTTTGGGAGTACCCCCTAAGTCATGACCAGGCGCCACCAGGCTGGGGGGTTGGGGATGTGTCCCCCCCAATAGTTAATATCAAGCGCCGCCGGGCCGGAGGGTTCGGGGGGGCCTCCCTTACTGCGACCTGCTGCTTCATAAAGGTTGAGGTTGCAGGGGACAAGCCCCCGCGCTACATTTGGGTGAGAGCCGGGAGCTTGGCGGATGTCCCTTCCAAACTATTTAGCGGGCGCCGCCAGTCCGGGGGTTTGGGGGGCGTCCCCCCAACGGCATAACAAGCGGCGCCATGCCGGGGGATTCGGAGGGTGTCTCCCCCAATGCCATAACCAGCGTCGCCGGGCCGGGGGGTTCGGGGGGTGCCTCCCTTACTGCGACCTGCTGCTCCAATAAGGCTAGGGTAGCAGGGGACAAGCCCCCGCGCTACATTTGGGTGAGAGCCGGGAGCTTGGCGGATGTCCCTCCCAAACTATTTAGCGGGCGCCGCCAGTCCGGGGGTTTGGGGGGTGTCCCCCCCAACGGCATAACAAGCGGCGCCAGGCCGGGGGGTTCGGGATGTGTCCCCCCCAACAGCATAACAAGCGCCGCACGGCCCGGGGGGTTACCGGAACATTCCCCCAACGGCATAACAAGCGGCGCGAGGCCGGGGGGTTAGCGGAAAATCCCCC
>JAUYDP010000081.1 GCA_030691805.1 Dehalococcoidia bacterium
TGGAAAGCACTGCACGACCCCATTCCTGTCCACTCCTGAGTGCTTGTCCCCCGCCCTACGCCTTTCGGCGCCGGACACAGCAATTCCCTCAAATCTCGTCAGACCCGCCACTACGGGCCCATTCCGGGCACTGCCGTGAGGAGGGCGCTTGATGGCTGACGGTTGATAGCTGAAAGCTGATAGCTGATAACTGGCTACGCCGGCAGGCTCGCTCCCCGCTTGAGGTCTCGCAGGAAGCGCATAGACTTGACCTCGCCCTCCAACAGATATGTTATGTATTCGGTCAGAATACCTTCCAGCTCTTTGGACAGGCGGGGGTCCAAGCTGATCTTCGCCTCATTGACGGTGGGAGCGTCCTGAAGGAAGCGCAGCACCTTCAGGGCATTAAGGGAGATGGGGCGCGCCAGGCGATCACGGGTGCCGCAAATGGGGCAGAGGGTGCCCCCGGCGGCGGCGCTGAAGAAGTTACTTACCGGCCGTAGGTCGGAATCGCACGTGAGACAGCGCCTCAGTTCTGGCCGGTATCCTACCAAGCCTAGAACGTGGACCTCGAAGTGGCGAAGGGCCAAGTCCGGACTATCGGTCTCTTCAAGGTAGAGCAGCAGGTTCAGAAGCAGCCGAAAGAGTGGCTGGTTCTCAATGTGCTCCTCAGTGAAGCGTTGCACCAGTTCGGCCGCGCAGAAGGCGTAGCTGGTCCTCTCCAGGTTGGACCGGAGCCCGGGGAAGCTGTGAAGTATCTGGCTCTGGGTCACAATGTCTAGATTGCGTCCCCGGGCCAGCATCATCATGCTGTGGGTGAGCAACTCCACGTGGCCGCCCAGCTTGCTGGTTGGCCTGCGGACTCCTTTGGCCACCGCGCTCAGCTTCCCAAGGTAAGGGGTGTAGAGGACCAGCACCTTGTCCGCTTCCCCCAGGTCCCTCCGCCGCAGGACGATGGCTTCGGTCTTGTAGAGCCGGTGATTGATCATTGCCGGTATACTTCGCGGCGGTGACCAACATGTAACACTGTGACGACCCGTTGTCGGTCGTCGATCTCATAAATGATACGGTAATCGCGCACGCGGATGCGCCACCCTTCCCGACCCCTCAATTTGATGCACCCTGGTGGCCTGGGGTTCTGACCGAGAGCCGCCATGGCATCCCTGACATCCTCGTAAGCCACCGGTGGTATATGGGCCAGCGCCTTCTGGACGCGCGGGAGGATGGCAACGGCATAACTCACTGCCGCAGTTGCTCTATCTCCTTTATAGCTTGCTCCAAGGGTATCGCTTTCTCACCGGAAGCCTTTGCTTCGTCGTAGGCCCGTATCGACTCCAACTCCTCAAGCTCCTCCAGCAGGAGCTGATATTCCTCTAAGTCGAGCAACACAGCAACCCGGTTCCCCTTTTCATCAACAACATATCTTTCCTTGATTCTAATCATAGCTGTCACGTCTCTCCCAAGATCCCCCGGCCAGTAACTCCTTATTACCGTGAGGTAGGCTTTCCCCAAGCACGCACTATACATCGCACGTTCGCCGCTATCTGGGGAGCGCTATCTCAATTTTACTCCCCGTAGCCTCGTTTTCCAAAATCAACTTATCTCCGGCCAGTGCACCCAACTGGATGTTAGCATTCAGTAGCTCGATTCCATAAATGCTCCCATCAGGGGCCACGTCCACGTTTATCTCCTCACTGACCTGAATAGTTTTCACCTGGATGGGCTCGTCGCGAAAAGTTACGTAAGCGATATTGCAGCGGGGGTCGTACGAGATCTTCATGTACGTCCTACATCGCCTGCCGCCCCTGTATTGCCCGCGTCAGAGTTATCGCATCCGCGTACTCTAGATCGCCGCCCACCGGAAGCCCGTGGGCAAGGTGGGTCACCCGCACCCCAAGCGGTGCTATTAAGCGGTGGAGGTACATGGCCGTGGCCTCCCCTTCCAGGTTGGGGTTGGTGGCCAGGATGACCTCCTCTACCGAATTGGTCTGCAATCTCGCTAGAAGCTCGCCGATCTTGAGTTCTTCCGGTCCTAAGCCGTCCATAGGAGAAAGCGCTCCGTGGAGGACATGGTAGAGTCCTTTATACTCCCCGGTCCGCTCCAGGGCAAGGATGTCCAAAGGCTCTTCCACTACGCATATCATTTTTTGGTCACGTCCCGGGTTAGTGCAAACGGCGCAAGGGTCAGTCTCGGTGATGTTGTAGCAACGGGAGCAGAATATCACCTTCTGCTTTACCAGGAGAATAGCATGGGCCAGGGATTCGGCCTCTTCCCTGGGTGCCCGAAGCAGGTAGTAGGCCAGGCGCTGGGCGCTCTTTGGCCCGATGCCCGGTAGCTTGTGTAACTCCTCAATGAGAACAGATACGGATTGTGCGGTTAGACCGGGGTTGAAGTCCACAAAGCTCCCTTACATCAACCCCGGTATCTTCATGCCACCGGTGATGGCGGAGAGACGTTTGGATGCCATCTCCCGTGATTTATCCAGGGCTTCGTTCATGGCAGACAGAATTAAATCCTCGAGCATTTCAACGTCTTCAGGGTCCACCGCGTCTTTCGATATCTCAATAGATCGGACCCGCTGGTGGCCGTCAATAACCACTTTGACCGCTTCACCACCGGATGTAACTTCGATCGTCTCGTTTCCAAGCTCGGCCTGTACCTTGACCATTCGTTCTTGAAGTTGCTGGGCCTGACGAAGTATTCGATGGTCCATCCACTGCCTCTTTTCTTCATTATTCTACATTCTACCCGGCCATAGCCAAGGTTCTGCAAAAACCTCTGCGGGTAAGTCTAGAAGTGCCGCCTAAACCTGGTCCGGCGGCGGCGACGGTTCTTTGTTATTACTGACCACCCTTGCCCCGAGCTCTTTCAACGCCATTTCAACCAGCGGATCGCCATGGGCATCACTAACTGGCTGAGGTACGGCGCTGGGCTTGCTCTCTTTGGGGGTGAGAATGCATTTTACTTGACAGGAGCGTCCCAGGACGCGGCTGAAGATCTCATCTATTATACGGCGGACTTTGGGGTCCTCCAGCTTCGACTTATGCAAGTCCCAGAAGACCCCCAGAGTTACCGAGCCATCTTCCACGGCCAGCACCTTACAGGACCCCCGAAGGAGTGCCTCGATGCTCTTATTGGCCTGGCGGACCTCGGCTAATATCCGCGGCCAGTTGGCGCTTAATTGTTCCATAGGGTCGCTAGAGGAAGCGGCCGATATTGGCGAAGTCCTTTCCGCGGGCCTGGGAGGAAGCGCTGCGTGGTGCGTGGTCTCAGGGACCTCCTGGACGACATTGGCCGGTGTGTGCTTGGTCTCTTGCGGAGATTGCGCCGTGGGGAGGCAAAATTCCACCAGGGCTAGCTCCAATGGAAGTGTGGATGGCGCTTCTGTGCGCACGTCCGCCTGGGCGAATAGCTTAATGGCGGCTACTAGCTCGTGGGCTTCAATGTCCTGAACCTGGGAAGCCATCTCTACGCCCGCCTCCGGCGGAAGATCGAGCATCGGCGCCCCCAGTTTCAAGAGGAGCAATTGGCGCAGGTGCTCCACAAGCTGGCGGCTGAACTGCCTAACGTCGGCTCCATCTTCGGAAATCGCGCTGATGTTGGCCAGGCCACCTGGGATGTCTTTCTTCAGCACAAGTCGGGCCATTTCCTGAACCCTTTGGCCACTGGACAGGCCAAGTAGCTCTTGTACCTGAGAAGAGCCAATCTCGGCTCCGTGGCTTGCCACCAGTTGGTCCAGCATGTTCTCAGCGTCCCTCAGACTGCCCGTGGCTTTTTTGGCTAGAAGCTCCAGGGCTTGCGGCTGGGCGCCGATTCCTTCCTCCCGGCAGATAAGAGCCAGACGCTCGACCATCTGGGCCAGGGGTATTCTTCGGAAATCGAATCGTTGGCAGCGGGAGATGATAGTCACGGGCACCTGATGGGCCTCGGTCGTCGCCAGGATGAATACTGTGTGGCGGGGCGGCTCTTCCAGGGTCTTGAGGAGGGCGTTAAATGCTTCTCGGGTCAACATGTGCACTTCGTCAACGATGTAGACCTTGTAACGAGCCTCATTGGGCACGAAGTTCACCTTCTCCCTCAAGTCCCTGATCTCTTCGATGCGCCTGTTGCTGGCAGCGTCAATCTCGATCAAGTCGAGGCACCTGCCCTCGGTGATGGATTGGCACATGGCACATTGATTGCAAGGCTCGCCTTTTCCATGGTTGTCCAGGCAATTGATGGCCTTGGCGAGGATGCGCGCGGTGCTGGTCTTGCCGGTACCCCGAGGTCCGCAGAAAAGATAGGCGTGGGCCAGCCTCCCAGAAGACAGCGCGTTTAGCAGGGTGCGGCTAACGTGCTCCTGCCCCACTAACTCTGCGAAGCTCTGAGAACGCCAACGGCGGTAAATAACCGAGGTCATAGCCGTGGGGTCTTCTCCTCCGGTCTAATTCCCGTAATCTGGAGACAAATTTGATTGGGGTATTATAGCGGTCATCCTCAGGCTGAGATACCTTGCGATATAGCTTGCAGAAGTACCTTCTCCCTGGCCCTCATTTGCTGCTCTTCTTCTGGATCTGCGTGGTCGTAGCCTAGGAGGTGGAGCAGGCCATGCACTAGCAGGAGTGATACTTCTTGTGAAGTATCCTTGCCCTCCTCAAGGGCCTGGCGCTCCGCCTGGGGATAAGAAACTATGATCTCCCCGAGGTGCACCAAGCCGTCGGGAGGGGTCATGAAACCGGCTCCCTCCGCTAAGGCAAAGGATAGAACATCCGTAGTGGAGTCAATGTTGCGGTACTGGCGGTTCAACTCCCTCACCTCATCATCTCCAGTGACCAGAATCCCCAGTTCCGGCGTGCCTTTAAGAACCTCTTGCTCCAGGACCAACTGGGCGATGGCGCGCACCCACTCCTCTTCAACCATGTCCTGGAATCCGTCATCAATCTCCACGCCTATCAGAGGCTGAGGCATTCCGCTACCCGTTGGTCATGATAACATACGATGGCAAAGGGGTCAAAAGTGGCGCCTACTTATTTGTTGGCGCCGGCTGGTACTCAATTATCGGGTCAAACGCGGGTTAAAACCGTCATATGGTCGCGATGCCCCGTTCGCCTACCACCTCTGAGAGCGCCCGGTAAAGGGCCGGACAGCAGTCCGTGAGCAGATGAGGCAGGTCCAGTTCTACAACCTCGTTGCCCTTGCTGAGGCTGACCGTTACACTATCGTTGCCGGGGTAACCCTGTATTATGTTAAAGACTTCTCTTAGCCTCTGCATATCCCTCTCCTGGTCCCCGGTCCGGGTCAGGGTCAGGTGGAGGCGGCGTGGCCCATTCCGGCTTTCCTGGTGGAGAGGCGGCGCGGGTTCTTTATCGGCCGGCCCGGGTCTTTCAGCCTCGTCTGTATAGGCTTTTGCGCCTATACAGACTACCTGAACGTTGTCTCCTCTGGATTTGACCTTGCCTTTTACAAGAAGGATTGATCCCTCGACCCAGAGGTCCTGGGTGCGCTGATAGGTCTCAGGCCAAACTGTTACTTCAACACTACCGTCCAGGTCTTCCAGCACGGCTGCCACAAAAGGTTTGCCGTCACGGGTATGGATGCGCCGGGCGGATACTACCATTCCAGCTACTGTTACCGTTTGACCCTCCAGTTCGTTGTTTATACGGCCGCAGAAGGTAGTGGACGCCTGGGACAACTGGCGGGCAGCTTGGCCGAAGGGATGGTCCGTGAAATAGACGCCCGTTAGCTCCTTTTCCCAAATCAGACGGTGCCTGTTGGAAGCGGTGGCTGGAGTGAGAACAACTTCCTGGACCGGGACTGGAACCTGCTGCCCCCAAAGATCAAACATGGTTGACTGGCCTGCTTCTTTGATCCGCTGGTGCTGCTGGGCTATGGCGACGAGACGGTCCATTTCCGCTAAAAGCGACTCACGTTGGCCAAAGCAGTCCATTGCGCCGCACTTAATTAGGCTCTCAAAAACGCGCTTGTTAATAGCCCGAAGGTCTACCCTTCGGCAGAAGTCATCTATAGATCTAAAAGGCCCCTGGGCATCTCGAGCGGAAATGATAGACTCCACTGCTCCCTGGCCAACGTTTTTTATGGCCCCCAGGCCGAAGCGAATGGTTGAGCCTTTCCCTCCCTGAGTCTCCTCTATGGTGAAACCAAGTTGGCTCTGATTCACGCTTGGCGGAAGGACGTTAATGCCCATGCGCTGACACTCCGCCACCGCGGCCGGCACCTTATCCTGCGCGTCCTTATAGACGCTCATGACCGCAGACATGTACTCGGCCGGAAAGTTGGCTTTCAGGTAGGCTGTTTGATAGGCTATCAGGGCGTAGCAGGCGCTGTGGGCTTTGTTGAAAGCGTATCCCGCGAACGGCTCGATTAGATCGAAGATACGGGTGGCATCTTCAGATGTGATTCCCCTTTGCGAGGCCCGCGCCACGAACTCCTCTCTCTGCCCCCGCATCTTCTCCGCGATCTTCTTGCCCATGGCCTTGCGGATGATGTCCGCCTGCCCCAGGCTGTAGCCGGCCGCAGCCTGGACTATGAGAAGCACCTGGTCCTGATAGACTATGATTCCATGGGTCTCCTCCAGTATGGGCTTGAGGGAGGAATGCACGTAGGTAATAGGGGCACGGCCATGTTTGGCATCTATGAACTTGGGTATATGGGCCATCGGCCCGGGACGGTATAGGGCGATCATGGCCGTTAGATCCGCTACCGACGATGGTTTTAGCTCCTTGATGTACTTGCGCATGCCTGGGCTCTCTAGCTGGAATATGCCAGTGGTCTCTCCTGACGAGAGGAGCTCAAAAGCCTTGGCATCATCCAGTGGCAGCGCCTGCCAGTCCAACGTCACCCCTCTTGTCTGGGCCACGATCTCCTGTGCCCGGCTAAGGATGGTCAGGTTCGCCAGACCCAGGATATCCATCTTCAAGAGGCCGACTTTGGCCACAATGTCCATAGGGAACTGGATCATGCAGATGTCGTCTTCCGCTGTCTTGGTGGGGCGCTGGAGTGGAACCCGCTCAGTTAACTCCTCCCGGGATATAACAATGCCGGCGGCGTGGGTGCTGGCGTGCCGGGCGATTCCCTCAAGCTGCTGCGCCGTGTCTATCAGCCTCTTCACCGTTTCATCTTGCTGGTAAAGCTCTCCAAGCTCTGGGCTATCTCTTAGGGCTGCCTCCAGGGTAATATTCAAAGTGGTAGGTATCAGCTTTGCCACCCGGTCTACCTCGGAGTAGGGGAGGCCCAGTGCCCTTCCAACGTCCCTTACGGCGGCCTTTGCACCCAACGTCCCGAAGGTGATGATCTGGGCTACCCGCTCGCGTCCGTACTTGTTGACGATGTAGCGGATAACCTCGCCGCGGCGGTCGTCAGCGAAGTCCAGGTCTATATCCGGCAGCTCCAGACGCTCTATGTTAAGGAACCGCTCGAAGACCAGACGGGTCGCCAGAGGATCTATCTCCGTTATCCCCAGACAATACAGGACAATGCTTCCGGCGGCGCTGCCCCTGACTCCGTACTTAATATTTTCCCGTTGGGCGAAGGCCACGAAGTCCTGGACTACCAGAAAGTAATCAGCGAAGTGGGTCTGGCGGATAACGTCCAGCTCGTATTCAAGGCGGCGAGCGGCGGGTTCCGGGGGAGGGGTCCCAAAACGAATCTCCAGCCCCTTCCGACAAAGCATGGCAAGGTAATCGTCCGAGTTGGTTCCCGGCGGGACCTGCGGCGCGTCCGGCAGATGGACCCGGCCCAATTCTAGCTCCAGGTTGCACATGTCAGCGATGAACCGGGTGTTCTCGATTGCTTCCGGTAGATCGGCGAAAAGCAATGCCATTTCCTCGGGGCTTTTCAGGTAGAATGAGTTGCCCGTCATCCTCATTCGTTTTTCCTCATCCAGGGTGCTGTTCGTCTGTATGCACAGGAGGACATCATGGGCGTAGGAGTCGGTTGGATTAACATAATGGACGTCGTTGGTTGCTACCATTGGTATGCGCAGTTCCCGGGCGACATCCACTAGCTTGCTGTTAAGGTTGGCCAGCTCCGGGATATTGTGCTCCTGTAGCTCGATGAAGAAATGCTCGAAGGTCTCTTTGTACCAGAGGGCCTGCTTCCGCGCCTCTACCGGGCGGTCTTCCTGCAAGAGACGGGCGATCTCGCCATTGGCGCAAGATGAGAGGGCCACCAGGCCCTTGGAATGGGAGAGGAGGACCTCTTTGTCAACCCTGGGCTTGTAGTAGAAGCCCTCTAACTGCGCCACCGAGGCTAGCTTGATCAGGTTTCGGTAACCTTCGTGGTTTTTGGCCAGAAGGACCAGGTGGTAATAGTTCTTGTCACCAGGGTTACGGCTGGAGCGACTGCCGGTTGCCACGTACATCTCGCACCCCAAGATGGGCTTGATGCCCGCTTCCCTAGCCGCCAGGTAGAAGCCGACCACGCCGTAAAGGACGCCGTGGTCGGTGATAGCCAGGCTGTCCATCCCCAACTCCTGGCACCGTCTGAGCAGGTTGGGAATACGGCTCAGGCCGTCCAGGAGGCTGAATTCAGTGTGAACATGGAGGTGGGTGAAATTCGCCAAACGATTACCTTAGCCTTCAGCGGTTTTTGCTAGCTTCCAGTCTTCCGCTTTTAGCGGGTTCCAATCACGAAGCTATCTTCGAGCCAGATCTTTAGCCAAGGCCAGCACCCGATCAAGGAGCGAGCCTTTAGCCTCAACCGTCTTGGTCTTGACGTACCACTGCGTAATGGTGCGGAAACGGTCACTGCCCTCAAAGAAGTTGCCGACCTCGACCCCTTTTAGGTCCTTGTTGAGGACATAGTAGAGATACGGGTAATACAGAAGGATACTAGGCTCTTGCTCGGCAAAGGCTTTCTGGAACTCAGCATACAGCTTGGCGCGCTCCACCTGGTCGTGACTCTTACGTGCCTGTGCCAGGAGGTCGTCTATCTTGGGATCGCTGAAGCTGGAGAAGTTATAGCCTGCCCCTTCTTTCTGCGAGCTATGCCAGAGGGGGTAAGGGTCCGGGTCAGGACCGAGAACGATTCCCAACAGCGCAGCTTGATAACGGCGCGGGAGTAAGAAGTTCTGCACCAGGCCAGAGGCTCCACTAGTGGCGACCTCGGCTTTGATCCCAACCTTTTCCCACTCCCGGCTTAGCTCCTCGGCTATCTTTATGCGGCGGGGGCTGGTATCAGTGAAGAGAGCGAATTTTAGCCTATTACCGCCCTTCTCCCGAACTCCGTCCGGACCAGGCTTCCAGCCTGCTCCGTCAAGTAGAGAACGGGCGCGGTCAGGGCTGTAATCGTATTTTCTAGCACCATTATCGTAGGCCCACGTCCCCGGGAGGATTGGGGTATCGGCGACGATGCCCTGCCCCTCGGCCTCGTTCTGGGTTATCTTCAGACGATCAGTAGCGTAAGCGAGGGCCTGGCGGACGTCCCGGTCTGTAAAAAGCGGGTCTTTCAAGTTCAAGAACACCAGCTCGTAGGAGAACCGCGGCGCCCGGTAGAGCTTTAGGGCCGGGTCCTTCTCGAAAGCGGACAGGTCGGCCGGAGACGGTGAGCGCAGCGTGGCGCCGGCCACTTTCTTCTCCTTCAACGCTTTAACCAGAGCTTCCTGTGTAGGGAAGAACAGGAAGGTGATACGAGAAAGAAATGGAGCGCTCAGATGGTAGACAGGGTTGGCATCCAGGACCACCGCCTGCGCGGTGGCCTCCTGAACCTTATAGGGACCGGTCCCAACGGGGTTCAGGTTGAACGGGCTCTTAGTCAGGTCACTAACCGGGACCTTGGCCAGGATAGAGGCTGGAACGATTCCCAAAGCGGTTTGGGCAAGGAAGGGGCCGCTTGGCTCCGGAAGCGTGAAACGGACCGTGAGGTCATCCAGCTTCTCTATTTTTACGCCCTTCCAGGCGTTGGCCAGGTCTGGACTACCGGGGAAATCGGATTTCTGGATGGTTTGAATGGTGAAAAGCACGTCCTCGCTGGTAAAACGGGCGCCGTCGTGCCAGGTGATCCCGCTCCTTAGCCAGAAGGTGTAATCAAGGCCGTCGGGACTGATCGTCCAGTCCCGGGCCAGGTCCGGCGCCGCCTCCCCTTTACCGTTAATACGGGTCAGCCCGGAGAACACAAGGGAGGCTAGGTCCTTATCGGCCTCATTAAAGCTGGCCAGGAGGGGGTTGATGTACAACGGAGAACCTACGATCCCCTCCACGTGTTCGCCGCCGGCCTGGGCCACGGTTCTGGTGCTGGTGGTGACGGAGATTATGAGAAGAAGTGGAAGAAGGATGGCGACGCCCAGTAATACAACCGTGCTCCACCCCAGCAGGGGCAGCCGCCTGGTGCGCTTCCTTTTCAGCATGGGGCGAAGGCCAAGGTTCTCTTAAACAGCCAGCCTGACGCTTGCAACCGAGATCAATACGAAGAGTATGGAAAGTATTATGGTCAGTTGAAACAGGGTCTTCTCGATACCGCGCCGTGTCCGATAGACAGACCCTTCGGAACCGAAGACACCACCCAGTCCGCCGCCTTTTACTTGAAGGAGGACCGCCAGTATCAGGACCGCGGCTACCAATATCTGGGCGATCTGAAGATAAGTTGACATAAGCTGTCTCTCTTTAATGAGTGTAGTGTGATTGTCCGCATTCTATCATTATCACTGGGTTGGAGGCAAGGAAAATGTGCAAAAGAGTTTGCCCCCCGCTCCGATTTGGGATAACATGGAAAAGCTGTGACAAGGGCCGTTATTTGGGACATGGATGGAGTGCTGGTAGATACCGGTAAGTTCCATTTCAGGGCCTGGCGCCGGATATTTCAGGAGCATGGCAGGGAGATAACGGAGGGAGAGTTACTGGAAAGCTTTGGTATAAAGAGCGTAGACATTCTTAAAAAGGTCCTAGGTGACATGCCTCTCGAAGAGCTGCGCGCCCTGGCTCGCCGGAAGGAGCAGTACTACCGGGAGGAGATAGATGGGCGGGTAGTCCCTTTACCCGGGGCCCAAGTGTTGCTAAAGGCCCTGGGACAGACTGGCTTTCGTCAGGCGCTGGCGTCATCCGCTCCTTTAGTGAATATCGGCCTTATCCTGGAAACGTTGGGGGTACGGCGCTGCTTCGATGCCATCGTCTCTGGTGACGAGGTGGCGGAGGGCAAGCCGAATCCGGAGATATTCCTGGAGGCATCGCGACGGGTAGGGGTTCCCCCGGAGCGGTGTATCGTCGTAGAGGACGCTATTGCTGGAGTAAACGCCGCCCGGGCTGCTGGCATGCGCTGCCTGGCGGTTACCAACACCAATCCACGAGAGAAGCTTTGCGCTGCGGATATGGTGGTGGACAGCCTGGAAGCGGTTTCGCCGCAGCTTCTGGACAGGTTGCTAGAGAAAGACCGCGCCTCCTGAATTAATCTCTTAGATAAACGGTGGCTTATTTTCTTGCGCTGCCAACCGGTACACTTCCTTCTTGCTCCATCCTACCTCTTTGGCCACGCGCGTTGAGGCATCTCTGTGCGACAGACCAGATGCCATTGCCCGGTGGAGGGCCTTCCTAACCTCGCTTTCATCCTTGGTATCTGGGGTATCATGATAACCTTCGATAACCAGGGTAAATTCGCCGCGAGGCTGGTTGAAGTGCCTGATGGAATCGCTGATCGTACCACGGTAGATTTCCTCGTGCAGTTTCGTCAGCTCTCTGGCTACAGCAATGCGACGATCGCCCAGGACCTCCCAAAGGCTTTGTAGGGAGGCCAGAAGGCGGTGAGGCGCCTCGAAGGCCACCAGGGTGTATGGCTCTAAGGCTACCGAGTCTAACAAGCGACGTCGTTCCGTATTCCTTCGGGGTAGGAATCCCAGGTACAAGAACTTTTCTGTTGAAAGGCCGGAGACCACCAGGGAAGCCACAGGCGCAGTGGCTCCGGGCACGGGAATGATGTCTATGCCCCGTTCTATGGCGGCGGACACTAGCTCATAGCCTGGGTCGCTGAGGCCCGGCATCCCGGCTTCAGATACTACGGCGACGTCTCCTTCGGAGGCGGATCGCAATACCTGCTCCAGGCGGGCGAGGCCGCTGTGCTCGTAGAAGGCGGTCAGCGGTGTCTTGATGCCGTAATGATTAAGGAGCTTGCGCGTGGTGCGGGTATCCTCTGCGGCGATGAGACGGACCTCCTTTAAGACCCGGAGTGCCCGCAGGGTGATGTCTTCCAAGTTGCCGATTGGGGTCGCCACAAGGTAGATCGCCATAATGTCTTAGGCACATTATAGCAGGCTCGAGTAAAAGTGGGTTGGCGTCAAACGCATTGTCCAGGTTTTACTCCCTATGGTATAATCCCCTAGATGAGACCGCGAGCCGCCAGGAGTAACCTGGCCAGTCGCTATAGATACCCCAGCGTCAAAAAGAAGAGAAGCAAAGCCGGGCTGCTTCTGGTGCCCGCTGTACTGGTGATTCTGCTTGTGGTATTCTTCTTGGGCAGCTTTCTTATGGCCCGTGTCGGCGAAGTCTTGATCAGCGTAGTTGAGCCATTGGCCGGGCTTCCGGTGGTGGGTGGTGGAGAGGAGAAGGCGGCAGTCTGGAAGAGCAAGGAGCGGGTCAATATCCTCCTCTTGGGTACCGACCAGCGGCCGGACGAGAAGGGGCCTACCCGTACCGATACCATGCTGCTGTTAACGGTTGACCCCCAGTCCAAGACAGCCGGAATGTTGAGCCTTCCCAGGGACACGTGGGTCAAGATTCCCCTGGAAGGAGGCCAAATAGTCGAGGGTAAGGTCAATACCGCCAATTTTTATGGGGACCTGTATAAATACCCGGGTGGCGGCCCGGCGCTGGCCAAGAAGACGGTGGAGAACCTCTTTAGCATCAAGGTCCACTACGTAGCTAAGGTTGACTTCACCCCATTCGAGAAGATGATCGACGCTCTGGACGGCGTCTACGTTGACGTAGAGAAGCCTCTGAAGGACGATGAATATCCGACGCCGGATTATGGAGTAAAACGAGTGTTTATACCTGCTGGGCTGCAGCACCTGGACGGCCAGACTGCCCTGGAATACGTTCGCTCTCGCCACCAGGACTCCGACTTCGGCCGCATGAAGAGACAGCAGCAGGTGATCCTGGCCATGCGGGACCGCGCCTTGAGTCTCGGCATGTTGACCAAGCTGCCCAGGCTGATAGGCGAATTCAAGGATATGGTATATACGGACCTGACTCCGGCCGAGGCATTGGCCCTCGCCAAGCTAATCAGTGAGGTTGACGCTGGTAGTGTGACTTCTCGCTCGATAGACACCTGCTGCGTTACCACGATCTATACTTTGCAGGGGGAAGAGGCGCTTATGCCAAATCTGAATGCCATAAAAAAGCTGGTGGCGGAGGTCTTTCCTCCCAGCCAGATCGCCCAAGAAACAGCTACAAAACCCTAGGATTACGCTATGCCTCGTAAAAGAACTCGCAGGAACGAACCGATTGAACTGCCTATCCTGGCTGTGCGGGATACCGTGCTATTTCCCCATATGGTCGCTCCCTTATTCGTAGCCCGGGATCGGTCATTGAGAGCATTGGATGAGGCCATGGCCCGTGACCGCACCATCGTGGTTATCGCCCAGAAAGACCCATCGCAACAGGAGATCACGCCGGACGACCTGCACGCGATAGGCACTGAGGCGGCTATTGGAAGGATACTGAAAATGCCGGATGGCACGGTCAGCATCCTGGTACAGGGCCAGCGCCGCCTACAGCTCACGGAGGTGCTACAGGAGGACCCCTACTTAAAGGGCCTCCTGCTCCCGGTTTACGAAGCTGCGCAAAAGAAGACCCTCCAGTTGGAGGCACTGATGCGAGCGGTCCTGGCGCTCTTCGAGAAGTGCGTCAAGCTCTCCAAGAGCCTGCCCGAAGATGTTTACATAGCCGCTATGAACGTAGACGAGCCGGGATGGCTGGCCGACCTGATTGCTTCCAGCCTGGACCTGAACCTGGACCAACGGCAGGACGTGCTGGCGACATTAGACCCCACCAAGCGCCTTCAGAAGATAAGCATCATCCTTGCCAAGGAGTTAGAGGTACTGGAGCTCCAGAACAAGATTCATTCCCAGGTGCAACAAGAAGTAGATAAGAACCAGCGGGAATTCTTCCTCCGGGAACAGATGAAGGCAATCCAGAAGGAATTGGGAGACCTGGACGTTCAGACAAGGGAGATGGAGGAGCTAAAGAAGCGGGTGTCAGAGGCTAACCTCCCCGAGGCGGCCTGCAAGAAAGCGGAAGAAGAGATACAGCGCCTGGCTATCATGCCTCAGGCTTCTCCAGAGGTCTCCGTCATCCGGACTTATCTGGACTGGCTGATCAAGCTGCCCTGGACTGCTGAAACACCGGACAACCTGGACATTTCCCAGGCGGCCCGCACGCTGGAAGAAAACCACTACGGTTTGCCCAAGGTAAAGGAGCGCATCCTGGAGTTTATGGCAGTTCGAAGGCTAGCCAAGGAGAAGCTTCGCAGCCCGATACTCTGCTTTATGGGGCCGCCGGGCGTGGGCAAGACCAGCCTGGGACGGTCTATCTCCCAGGCCCTGGGCCGCAAGTTTTTGCGGGTCAGCCTTGGGGGCATCCGGGATGAGGCGGAGATCCGCGGCCACCGGCGCACATATGTCGGCGCCTTGCCGGGACGCGTCCTCCAGACCATGCGGAATGCGGGTACCATCAATCCCGTTTTCATGCTCGACGAGATTGATAAGGTGGGTACCGACTTCCGGGGCGACCCTTCGTCGGCCCTCCTGGAGGTACTGGACCCGGAGCAGAATTTCTCCTTCTCGGACCATTATCTTGAGGTGCCTTACGACCTCTCCAAAGTGCTTTTTATAGCGACCTGTAATATTTTAGATACCATCCCGCCGGCCCTGCGGGACCGCATGGAGGTCATCGAGCTTCCCGGTTATATCGAGGTCGAAAAGTTGCACATTGCTGAGCGCTTTCTGGTGCCCAAACAGCTCCAGGAGAACGGCCTGGGCCCAGACCAGTTACGGGTTACCCGTGGCGCTCTAATGCGCCTTATTAGGGAATATACGCGAGAGGCAGGGGTCCGCAACCTGGAAAGGGAGATCGGAAATATCTGCCGCAAGGTGGCCCGCCAGGTGGTGGAAGGTAAACGCCACCCGGGACGAATAACCGAGCGGGCGGTGCCCGATTTCTTGGGACCCCTCAAATTCTACTGGGGAATCGCCGAGGAGAAAGATGAAATAGGCACGGCCACCGGCGTGGTCTGGACCTGGGTTGGAGGCGACACCATCTCGGTGGAGGTCACGCTTATGAAGGGCAAAGGGCAGCTAACTCTGACCGGCCAGCTTGGCGACGTGATGAAGGAATCAGCCCAGGCAGCCCTGAGCTATGCCAGGTCCCGGGCAGACCAGTTGGGTGTGAAAGCAAATGTGTTCGAGAAAACCGATATTCACATCCATGTGCCGGCCGGGGCCATTCCCAAGGACGGACCGTCGGCGGGAATCACCATGGCTACCGCCCTGATTTCGGCGCTCACTAACCGTCCGGTACGTAGGGAAGTGGCCATGACGGGGGAGATAACACTTCGGGGCCGTGTCCTGCCTATCGGGGGACTGAAGGAGAAGGTGCTGGCGGCCCACCGGGCAGGAATCAAGACCTTCGTATTGCCCCGAAAAAACCAAAAAGACCTGGTGGATGTGCCGGCGGACGTGAAGCGGGAACTCAGCTTCATCTTCGTTGAGGAGATGGAGGAGGTCTTGAATAACGCCCTGCTGGATAGCCAACCCAAAGAAAAACCGGCGACGCCGCGGGGGGACTAGTCGTGCTCAACGGGGCAAGAGTCCTGACCCTTCAAACCGGAAAGGGTGCGGGCTGGCTTCTCTCCCCCATAGCTCGGTTTAACCAGGGTATTACATGATTCTGACGCTGGTAAGACACGGCCAGTCCGAAGGTAATGCCCGACGTGTCATCCGTGGCTGGGGAGGGGGGCCTCTGACACCCTTGGGAAGGAACGAGGCGGTACTTACCGCCCATCGTCTGGCCACTTGGGGTCCATTTGACGCCCTGTACTCCAGTCCTCTGGTACGTGCCCACGAAACCGCTACCATCATCGGCAACCGTCTGGGCCTCCGCCCGCTGCTACACGATGACTTGCGGGAGCTAAACGTGGGGCAATTAAATGGGCTAGGGCGGGAGCAGGCCGAGGCGACTTTCCCAGGCCTTATCGAGCAGTGGCGCCGGGACGACCCGACGCTGGTTATGCCTCACGGTGAGGTTATTGCCGATTTCCACCGGAGGGCCTTGGATGCCTTCCGGCGAGTCTGTGCACCCCATCCTAGAGGCCATATTATGGTGGTTAGCCACGTTTGCTTGATCAGCGCCTACCTGACCCAGCTCTTCGAAGACCGCCCCAGCATACGGATGGCCTGGGAAATGTGGAACTGTTCTATCACCCGGTTAGAATTTTTAGGCGGGGAGATTCGCCTCCACTGCTTCAACAGGCACGCCCATCTTGACCACCTTTTTCCCGACATGGCTAGTACTGGTGTAAACCGCTAGCCCCCCTCTATTAACTCGGCCGCGCCGGCCCACTCCAGGGCTTCGGCGACGACGAAGAGGGAGCCGGTTACCAGGACCAGGTCGTCAGGAGACGCCAGTTCGAGGGCTGTCTCTATTGCCCCTGGCACATCCCCGGCTATCCGGCACTCTTTCCCCAAGAAGCCGAATTCCCGGGCTATCATAACTGGCGGAGCTGACCTGGGATGATGGGACCTTGTCGCCACTACCACATCTGCCAAAGGGTTGAATTCCCTTACGATACCTGCGGTGTCCTTATCAATGGAGGCGCCCAACACCAGGATACAGCGATGGTAGAGGAGGTCTTCCTTGATAGTTTCCCTTAGAACGGCGGCAGAGTGGACATTATGGGCGCCATCGGCAAGAAGAAGCGGCCGGTGTTGTAATATGTGCATTCGTCCTGGCCAGGAGACCTTAGCAAGCCCCTGGGCCGTGCTTCTAGGCGAGATATCGATCCCCAGCGAACGGGCCTCTTCTATTGCGGAAACCGCCAGGGCGGCGTTCTCGCATTGAAATTTACCCAACAAGGGGATCCGCAGCCGGTAATCAGCCTTTGGCGTTCGCACCAGGAGGGTCTGCCCTTCCAGGGAGGCCGACTGGCGGAGCCAGCAAACATCTTTACCGAGCATGACCAGCCGGGCGCCTCGTTCATTACACGCAAGGCGGATAGTCTCTTCGGCTTCCGGTTCTTGGGGGGCGGTTACCACCACGGTTCCCGGCTTGATGATTCCCGCTTTTTCCATGGCAACCTGCCGCACGGTCGTTCCCAGAATAGAAGTATGGTCAAGGCTAATGGAGGTGATGACCCCGACCAGCGGTCGTACCACGTTGGTGGCATCTAGCCGTCCGCCAAGGCCGACCTCGATCACCTGAAAGTCAACCTCTTTGGCAGAAAAGTAGAGGAAAGCTAGAAGAGTGGTCAGTTCAAACGTCGTAATACGGCCCAATGCGCCATCCCTGTGCATCTCTTCCACCGGGGACCGGACCTCTTGCAGCAGAGCAACCAGGTCGTTTTCGGGGATGAGCTGGCCGTTGACCCTGATTCGTTCCCTGAATGAGTGGAGATGGGGTGATGAAAAAAGGCCAGTTCGATACCCCTGGGCATCTAGCACCGAGGCTATCATGGCGGCCGTGCTGCCTTTTCCCTTGGTGCCCGCTACGTGGAATACCCTGCCGGTCAGATGGGGATTGCCCAGCCTAACGAGAAGCCGCTCTATCCTCCCAAGGCCGAAAGGCTCCAGGAGCATAGACGTCAGCTTCTCGTAGTCGGTGAAGCTATTGATATATTCCAATGCCCCTTGGTAGTTCATGGGGCGAAGACTATTCCTTTCATGCTATCGCGAGGGGAACATTCGGAAGAAGGCTACTGTGCGGCGGTTGTTCGCTATTCTGGAGGCAACTCTCCCAATACAGTGAGGCCCAGTACCCCTTCGGCTTCTGTACGGTCCCGCACAGTATTATCTAGATATTCCAGGAGTAGAACCAGGGCTAGGCCGGCCAGAAGCCCAAGACCCGTCCGTAGACCCAGGTCTAGCAACGCCCTCTGGCCCCGGGAGGCGGGGTAGACCTCGGGCGGGTCTACCACTCTAACTACGGCACGGTCAGAGCCCAACTGGGCCAGGTACTGATTGCCCTTGTTTTCCATGACCCTTAACACGGCGTCAGCAATCTGTCTGGCCTGTTCCTGGCCTTTGGCGGTTACGGTTAGCGTGACAAGACGGTGGGTCTTCTTTGCACCCCTGTCACCAAATATGGATCCGAGGGCAATAGGGGTGTTTCCCAGCTCTTTTTGTACGTCTTCCAAGAAGGCTCGGCTCTTCACAACCTCACCAAAATCATCCGCCAGGTATTCGGACGCCAGGAAAGCGTAATAGCGGTCGTACTGGTATAAGTTGTCGCGCCTTTCCTCGGGCTGAACGCCGATGGCTACCCGTAGCGTGGCCTCATACCCCTCCCGGGCTGGGCTAATCAGAAAACTTGTGACGCCGGCTATAAGGGTCAAGGCCGCTATTAGCCAAGCCCGCTTCCAGAGAATTCGCCCGTACTGCCTTAACTCCATTGGCCCTCCGAATCGCACGTATGATAGCACAGGGCCTACGGAGATGCAAAAACACTGGGCACTCAGACGCTCTTGTAATGACCCCCAAACCCTTTTTCAGGGGGTTCAAGTGTCGTACGATCCAAAGGCGGGGCACAACAACGCCGACTGCTTGCCCACCAGCATGACTAGGGTTTGAATCCCTCTTTTACTCTGTGGGGCAGGATTATGAGGTAAAAGGCCATCGTGTATGGGATGTTCCTCTTTTGAGGAGGGATGGCCCTTCGTCTATAATGGAACGAAATGAGACTGTTGAACAACACCTGGTCCCGTAGTCGGGGTCGTCCCTGACCCCGACCGTCGGCATCAGGGACGATGCCGACTACGGAAGTAATTCAACACTCTCTGAGGAGATTACTCGACCACCAGGGCGCCCTTCATGCGGTCGTGGCCGGCGCCGCAGACCACTGCGCAGGCTATCTCGTAGGTGCCTGGGGGCCAAGCCACAAACTCCAGGGTTTGCCTGCGGCCCCGTAACGTCTCTCTTTCAACGCTTATACCTGCCACGGCCAACTGGTGGTCCACGTCTGCGCTGAATACCACCAGTCGGATTCGCGTTCCAGCCGGGACCCTAATCTC
>JAUYDP010000233.1 GCA_030691805.1 Dehalococcoidia bacterium
CAGGTGTCCAGGTGGTAAAAGCGCTTGTCGGCCAATTCTATAGAGACTACCAGCTTGCCCAGCTTTTCTCCGACCATCAGGTGGCTCCGTACATCAGACCGAAAGTAGAAGCCGGCGAAGAGGAGGTCCCTATACAGCTTCACGTCCCCCATGCCCTCGAAGTAGTATTGCCTGGGCAGGCGCTCCACCCGGTAGCCGTGGGACTTGAACCAGTCGCAGAAGTGTTCTTCCTCACCCCGCCGCTCCGGATGCCGGAAATTGCTGGCGATAAAGAGGTCATTGCTGACTACACCGGCGTTGGCCGTGAAGACCATGTCCGGAAGACCTTCCGCCGGCGCCATCAGCTCGACGGTGACCCCCAGGTCCCGGTAGAGATTGTAGAGGGTCTCCCACTGCCTTCTTGCCTGATCGCTCTGGGCCTGCTTGGCCACCGACATCCATGGGTTTATCTCGTAGTAGATCCCGTAGTGGTCCGGCGGGCACATCAGCACCCGGCCGCTTGGCCCAACCTTCAAGGCTTCCGCCTTTCGGTGACGGCCGGGCGGCGAAGATAAAGGGGCTGGACCAGGCTGGGGTCCCCGGCTTTGCCCTCTTTGAGCTGCATCCATCCCAGCTCTGCCAGGTATCCCGCACGCCGGGGGCCGGCAGCCGGCGATGCCAGGAGGGCCTTGGCGCCGAGACGGCGGCGGATTTCGGCGGCCAGGTCCGGGTGGATATCGCCACAAATGATAGCCGGCCGCGGAATGAGGTCTTGAAGCTGGTCCCAGGAGGTGATAGCTTCGGGATGGAGACGGCGCCATAGGAGGCGCTGCGTTCGAAAAACAGCGACGGCCAATTCCCCCCGGCCCGCATCCTGGATGGCGCAGACCGGGAGGCCGGTGGGGGCGAAAGGGTATGCCTGGACCTCCAGAGTTGATAGCCCCGCCAGGGGGATGTTTAGCGCGAAGGCCATACCCTTGGCCAGGGCCATGCCGGCCCGCACACCGTTAAAGCTGCCTGGTCCAATAGCCACCGCTATGGCGGATAGGTCATCCGGCGCCAAGGAGCTTTGGGCGAGCAGCAACTGTATGCGAGGGGCGAGTTGGGCGGTGTGGTCCTGGCCGGCCATCCAGGTGTGCTCGGCCAGGACCCGGCCCTCTTGCGCCAGGGCTATGCTGGCCAGCCGGGTGCAGGAGTCTATGGCGAGAATAGTTTTGGTCATGCTACCTGAACCTTTGTAAGTGGAATCTTCCGGCGCAGTTCTGACAGGAGGGCGGCGTAGCGGGCGCCCCGGGCTTCCAGCCGCAATACCCGCTCTCGGCCTTCGCGATATGTCAGGGTGACCAGGAGGTGTTCAAGCGGGAGGGCCTCCATGACCCTATCCGCCCATTCCACAACGCACAGCCCGTCACCACCCAGGTAGCCGTCCAGTCCCAGTTCCAGGGCCGCCGCTGTACCTTCTAAGCGAAAACAGTCTACGTGATAAAGAGGCAGTCTGCCTTGATATTCGCGGATTAACGTGAATGTAGGGCTGGTCACTGGATCGTGGATACCCAGTCCCCGTGCCAGGCCCTGCGTCAGACAGGTCTTCCCCGCCCCCAGAGGCCCGATAAGCAGAAAGACATCACCGGGACGGGCCAGCCGGCCCAGGACTGCCCCTAAAGACTGGGTCTCCCTGGGACTGTGGGTCACGAGGGTCAGCTCAGTCATGGCGCTGGTTTGAAAATACCGATTCCATGGGGGCCGAAGCCACATGCCCCAGTGCTTTAGCCTGGGGTAACGACACCCACCCCAGGCTAAAGCACTGGGGCATGGAGAAATGCGCTTTCATTGGTCGGTGGCGCTCCGGCTGGGGCATGGCGCTGGTTTGAAGTGCTCCCAACCGCCCCTGGGCAATTGCACCGGGCTGCCATCCGTCCCCAGGAGGACGACCTTCCCCGGAGGCCCGCTCTCCACCCGGCCAATTACAGTTACGGGGACGGATAAGGCCTTATGGGACTGTTCAATCAGTTCGGCTGGGCCGGAGAAGAGCAGCTCATAGTCCTCTCCACCCGTGGCCGCCATCTGCAAGCACTCATGGGGAAAGGCGTTGAGAAGGCACGGGTGTATCGGCAGACTGGCAGCCTCCAGGGTTGCGGCTACCCCGCTCTCCGTGCAGAGATGGCCGGCATCGGCCAGCAGACCGTCGCTGATATCTATAGCGGCTCGGATACCCAACGCTACCAGTGCCTGGCCCTCGGCCACACGGGCCTTGGGACGAAGATGGGCTGCCGTGAGAAACAAAGCAGTATCCTCGCCAGGGTTAGCCAGTCCCTTCAGTACCCTCAGGCCTCCTTCGGAGTTTCCTAAAAAACCCGTAACTGCCAGAAGGTCCCCCACCCGGGCGGCCGAGCGGCGCAAAATCCGGTCCGGCCCCTGGGCACGGCCCAGCAAAGTGACAGTGAGCACTGCCACGGGCGAGGAAACGGTATCACCCCCTACCAGGGCCACGCCGTGTTCCCCGGCGGCGGTCAGCATCTCGCTGTACAGCTCTTCTACCCAGGACACCTCCGTGGTCGGAGGCAGCGCCAGGGACACCAGGGCGGCTTGGGGCTGCCCACCCATTGCTGCCAGGTCGCTCAGGTTGGCGGCCATGACCTTCCAACCAAGGCTGCCGGCATCCCCTGGTAGGAAGTGGACGCCTTCCACCATGGTATCGGTGGTTGCCAGGAGGACCTCACTTCTCGTCTGCCAGGCGGCGGCGTCATCGCCAATCCCCAGGATAAGGGATTTAGCGCCGGGCTGATGAGCGGTCCATTGGCGTATCAGGCCGATGAGGCCGAATTCCCCGATATCCGAAATTTTCACAAGTTGATTATAGTCTCTATGGGGAAGGCGCTCAACGGTAGAGTGACATGTTAAAAAAAAGGATGTACTAAGCTCCATCTGATTGTGATATAATACAAATGCAATTCATTTGCAGGAGTCCTTTTGTGCATCAGCACCATGGGCGGTCCGGAGGCGCCATGCATAAGGCCTCGGAGCGACGCCTTCTCCTTTTAGGCAATCCTAACGTCGGCAAGAGCGTCATCTTTCATTACTTTACCGGCAGATATGCCACCGTCTCTAATTACCCGGGCACAACGGTAGATGTCACCACTGGGCAGGCGCTTCTGGAAGGGCAATCATGGGAGGTGGTGGATTCACCGGGCATCCAGAGCTTGCTACCTCATTCGGAAGACGAAAAAGTAACCCGGGACATCCTTCTTGACATGCAGGACGGCGTGATCATCCAGGTAGCCGATGCCAAGAACCTCAGGAGGGCGCTGGTCATCACGTCCCAGCTTGCCGATCTGGGTTTTCCGATGCTCGTCTCACTGAATATGTGGGATGAGGCAAATAAGAGGGGTATTCAGGTTGACACTCAGGCCCTTTCCCAGTACCTGGGTGTGGAGGTAGTAGAGACGGTAGCGGTGGAGGGAAGGGGTCTCGCCGATCTCCGCGACTCCTGCGCCAAAGCCCGTCCTTCCTCCTTTAGCGTGCCGTTCGATGCATCTATAGAGGAAGGCATTCGCAAGATCAGCCAACACCTTCCGGTGTCAACTGCCAACCCCAGGGGTATAGCGCTCTTGCTCCTCTCAGGCGACCGGGAGTTGGTGGCCCGGCTGCCGGACCAGCGGGCCGCGACCCAGGTCAACTCTGTGATAGAAGAAGTTCAATCACACTATGCGGACCCCTTGTCTTATGTGATCAGC
>JAUYDP010000277.1 GCA_030691805.1 Dehalococcoidia bacterium
TGGAGCTTTCCATACGCTATCTCGGTAGGGGCGGACCTGGTGTCCGCCCAGCGCAGGGGCAGCTTGCCCTACGCGGCCTGAGCCTTATAGACGGGCGCACGGGCGCCAGCGAATCGCTGGTCCCTGACCCAGGCCTCCTTCGGGTGCACAGTGGGGACTTGAAGGTGTACCAGAACCTGGACTGGGCGCCCCGTGCCTTTATAGCCGGTGGAGTCTGGGCAAGGGATGACCAGGAAGCCCTGTCATTGCTGCGCCAATCGCTGGTGAGACTGGTGCTGACCGGGCCGCAGGCGCCAGACAACTCGGCGCAGGCCGGTTTTCCAGCATCGTTGCAAGGGACAGGCCAGGCAATCATACAGGAATACCTGCCGGAGTACGTCCGGATCCGCGCAGAGACGGCCGAGACGGCCTACCTGGTCCTCACCGACTCCTACTACCCCGGCTGGCGGGCCTACCTGGACGGCCTGGAAACTCCCATCATCAGAGCACAGCACATTTTTCGCGCCGTCTACCTTCCTCCCGGCGTTCATCAGGTCGAATTCCGCTTCGAGCCAGCCTCCTTCCAAGTGGGTCTCGCCCTCTCTCTGGCCAGCCTGGGGCTGCTGGTCGCGGGGGCCGCCGGGTGCCTGTGGCATGGCGGCCGGGGGCGTCGGGACAGCCAACCCTGATTGACAATGTAGTCTCTTTGATGTAAGATGACTACATCATGAGTAAGGCCGTCGGCATTAGAGAGCTTAAGACGCACCTCAGCAGGTATGTCAGACAGGTTAAGGATGGCGACGAGATACTCGTGTCGGAGAGAGGCAGGATCGTCGCGAGGATGGTACCTGTCGAGCCCCCTTCAGAGGGCGCCCGGCTTCAGAATTTGCTCCTCAAGCTATCTACGGAAGGCAAAATAATCCTTCCCAGGATTGATAAGAAGGCGGCGCGCCCCGCCACGAGGAAAACGGTGAAGGGAACTCCCTTTTCTGATGCGGTTCTCGAGGGCCGCAGGTGATCCTCTACTTTGACACATCGGCCCTGATCAAACGATATGTCGAAGAGGAAGGGACCAGCACTGTTGACAGTCTCTGGTCGGCATCCCTCGGCATAGCAACGTCCGTGGTAGCGTTTGCTGAAACGGCAGCGGCATTCAGCCGTAAACTTCGCGAAGGCGTCCTGACCGAAAAAGAATATGTCGAGACGCTCAGGATGTTCAGAATTGATTTCGACTCCTTCACTCTCATTCCCATTACGACAGCGTTGAATGCGACGATCGAACGATTAGTCAGGCGATATCCCCTGAGGGGATTCGATGCGATTCACCTCTCCTCGGCCCTGATCTTCAAGAACTCCAGCATCCTTGTGCAATTCGCCTGCTTTGACCGTCCCCTGAACGAGGCCGCCTTAAGGGAGGGCCTTGCTATCGCCGTTCAGGGGTGACACCGCGCCGAGAACAGCGGTCGGCGATCCAAACACGGAAGACCAAGAAAAGGTGAGGGGCAGGTCTTGAATTAGATCAACCCCTTCCCCTTTGGCGCCTCTCGTTCTTTAAGCTGTCTTCTGCTTCCGGGTCTCGACCCCAAGCTATAGGACGCTATGCTGACCGGCCCTCGCCTCGGA
Organism: Dehalococcoidia bacterium; assembly: GCA_030691805.1. Taxonomy (GTDB): domain Bacteria; phylum Chloroflexota; class Dehalococcoidia; order JAUYDP01; family JAUYDP01; genus JAUYDP01. The sequence goes on from JAUYDP010000277.1 coordinate 1,603, forward strand.
GGCCGCCCAGGCCGAGATCACCCAGTACCGTGCGGAATACGTCCAGGTCTGCGCTGAGACATCAGGGCCGGCCCACCTGTTCCCCGCCGGCTCCTACTATCTCGGCTCTTGAGGGCCGACCATATCTTCCGGGCCGTCTACCTTCCTCCCGGCGTTCATCAGGTCGAATTCCGCTTCGAGCCAGCCTCATTCCGATGGGGTGTCGCCGTTTCGCTGGCTAGCCTGGTGTCGATAGTGCTGGGGGCGACGTTCTGGTTCCGGAACCATACCTACCCTTTCGACCCTGTTTGACATCCCCCCAACCCGAAGGGTATGCTCAAACAAGAAGGCCCACTCTCACCCGAGCGCCTTCTTATTGCAGACCCAAAGGGGGACCATTGCCACGCATCATCCTTTATACCGGCAAGGGCGGGGTGGGCAAGACCACTGTGGCCGCCGCTACCGCGCTCTGCTGCGCCGACCAGGGTAAGCGCACCATCGTTTTCAGCACGGACGTCGCCCACAGCCTGGGCGATTCCTTTGACAAAGCCATCGGGCCGGAGCCTACCCAGCTTGCGCCGAACCTCTGGGCGCAAGAGACAGACGTGTACTACAACCTGGAAAAGTACTGGGGCACCGTTCGGGACTGGCTGGCGGCCCTGATGTCCTGGCGGGGAGTTGACGAAGTGGTTGCCGAAGAAATAGCCGTCATCCCCGGCATGGAAGAGTTGACCAACCTGCTCTGGATCAACCGGCACCACGACGAGGGCAAGTTCGACGTTATCGTGGTGGACTGCGCCCCCACCGGTCAGACCCTCCAGCTCCTCAGCTTCCCCGAGACCGCCCGCTGGTGGATGGAGAAACTATTCCCTATTCAGCGCCGGGCTGCCCGCATGTTACAGCCGGTTATCCAACGTCTGGTGGATATCCCACTGCCCGACGAGAAGGTCTACGATACCGCCGAAGAGCTTTTCCAGCAGCTATACCAGATGTACCGCCTCCTGTCGGACGGCCAACTCTCCAGCGTTCGTCTGGTGGTCAATGCCGAAAAGATGGTGATAAAAGAGGCCCAGCGGGCCTTTACCTACTTCAATCTCTACGGCTACGCCACCGATGCCGTGATCTGTAACCGGCTTCTGCCTGACCACCTCTCCGAGGGCTACTTCTCGGCCTGGAAGCAGGCGCAGTCCAACTATTACAAGATGGTGGAGGAAGCGTTCTCGCCCATACCGATCCTTAGCGCCCCGCTCATGCAACGGGAGGTCGTGGGCCTGGAGATGCTGCGGGAAGTTGGCAAGGCAGTCTTCGGTGACCAGGACCCCTCCGCCATCTACTTCAGCGGTAAGGCCCAGACGGTGCACCGGGACAACGGAAGGTACGTCCTCAGCCTTCGCCTACCCTTTTCGGAGAAGGGGGATATCTCGCTGCTTCAAGTGGGAGAAGAGCTGGTGGTCCACGTAGGACGCCACAAGAGGACCCTCACCCTACCCCGCGCCCTGTTGGGCCTGGACCAGGCAGGCGCCGAGATGGAGGGAGATCTCCTGAAGGTCTACTTCCGGGACAATGGCGGACGGGAGAAAAAACCTGCCTCTAAGTCCTGAGGAGGAGGGGCCAGTCGTCCATAATTCGGGTTCGAAAATCACGTAAGAGCGAACAATCTCTTCGTTGGTTTTACCCGCTACTTTCCAGCCAGATCCAGCGTCCCGAAAACCATAGGCTCGCCCAGCGGTTTATCCCCTTGCTGCGGGTAGATAGTGGCCCGCAAGCGGTACTTCCCAGAAGGTGCATCCGCCTGTATCGCTATATTGCGGGTCTCCGTGACCACCTCATCCGGCGCCCATCGGAAGCTCGGGCAAGTGCCTCCAACAGGGCCATCCCCGGACCGACCCCAGGCCCTTCCAGAGGAATCCACCATCTCCAGGACCAGTCGATAGGCCTCGCCTACTGGTCCCCCGGCCCGCCAGCGGAGGATGATAGGCGCCCGGCTCCCAGGACGGAGAGACGCCTCTGACCACACATCCACAGGGCCATCTACGTTTCTTATCACCCGTCGCTCCCGGCGTAAATCCAACTCGTATTCGACAATCTCCAGGCCTGCTTCTGGCAAAGCGGCAACCGGCTCAAACTGGTAGGGGCGTTTCGACGGGGGTAACACCTCTATCGGTCCAATGAGCACCCAGTCCTCCGGCTTTCCCTGGATTGCAATCCTCTGCCTCCAGTCCTCCCTGGCGTATAGCCCGACAGCCAGGTAGTATAGCCCCGCCGGCGTCCCCGGCCTTACCACCAGACCCCTGCGGTCATCCACCACCTCCCCGGCCTTCCAGGCCTCCGTTGGGCGCAGGCCGTCCACCGGCTCACTGTCACGGGAGCTGCATCCCCGGCCATCTGCATCCACCAGGTGTGCGAAGACGACGAGCTTCCGGCCCGGCTCCCTGAGTGCACGCCAGCGGAGGAAAAGCCTCAGGACGTCGCCCGGACGCGCCTGACCCGGAGCCACCCCAGCGGCCTCGAGCTGGACCAGTCCCCCGAAATCGGCGTTAATTGGGTCCAGCGGCGGGTCCTGCCTGCCCCCATACAGAGAGAGACGCAGGTTCCCCTCCCACCATTCCTCTGCCTTATAGACGTTAGTGTCCAGCCACTCCTCCTGGGGGTAGTTGGAGTCCCGCTTAGCGGACGCGAACATGGACAGCCAGAGGCGGTTGCGCCGGCCTAGAAGCCGGGGGAGATCCGAGACAGGGACCTCGCCCAGGACAAGTGTAGAGGGCGATGTCTCGCCCGAGTGAGTTCTGAAATATCCGGCATGCCATAACGCCTGGAAGATAATTGCATCATCCGCTCCTCCAGCCGATTTAAGCCTCCGGGTAACCTCCACCGCTTCGAAGTCCGCGGAGTGCCTTTCCACGTAGTAAGTGCCAGCAAGGGCATAGGCGGGGATGGCCAGTGCCAGAGCCGCGCCGGCTAACGCGCCTAGTCGAGAGGCCCTTCCTACCTCCCTAAGCATCCAGGCCATCAGGACTAGATAGGCCGGCGTTGAGAAAAGCAGGAGGCGAGTAAAGGGAATGAATGGCGTGTAGTTAAATACCAGAGCGGTAGCCGCCAACGGCAAAACCACGTAGGTGGCAGGGACAATCAGCAACAGGTCAGTCTTAGTCCGAACTCGCTTCTTCCATCGAAGCAAGATGAACACCAGTCCGGCGGCCCATAGGGCTGAGAGGGCAAGGGTCAAGAGCCTGGACTGGTCCACCTCCCCCAAATCTCCGACGTTTAGTGCTATCCAAAACCTCTCCAGAAGGGCCGGGATGCTGGACGGTCGGGTCAGACCAATAGAG
>JAUYDP010000372.1 GCA_030691805.1 Dehalococcoidia bacterium
AGCCACGCTGACCTTGGGCCTCAGTCGCCGCTCACCAGCCCTGCTGCGTCAGATGGTCTGGGTGCTGGCCCATGTCAACCCCACCGACGACCAAGATCAGCATGTACGGGCGTACCGATTTCCTCTACCGGGAACCCACCCGCCGGACCCCTAAAGTTTTATCGGACAGCATTGGGGACGACCCCGACTACGGGACCAGGTGTTGTTCAACAGTCTCAGGCGTACCGTTGACGGGCTTGCAGGGTGCAAGTATACTGGCACAGTATCACAAACCTCACCCGATTAGTCGCTTTTTAGCGGCTGCCAGATATAGTTAGAAAGGTGGGTGTACGATGGTCACCATGACAGCTAAGGAGGCTGTGTGCCAGGCGATCCAGTCGCAAGGGATAGAGTACGTCTTCGGCAACCCTGGCACTACCGAGGTGCCTTTCCTGGATGCCCTGACCCGCTTCCCCAATATTCGCTACGTGCTGGCACTGCATGAGAGCATGGCGGCGGCCATGGCCGATGGCTACGCCCGGGTCTCCGGCCGCCCTGGAGTGGCCAATGTGCACACCACCCCCGGCGTAGCCAACAGCCTGGGAATGATCTTCAACGCCCGCCGCGATGGCGTACCCCTGGTTGTCCTGGCTGGCCAGCAATTCGCCCATTCCCTCTTGCGAGAGCCTATGCTCTCGGCTGACCTGGTCCAGATAACGGAGCAGTTTGCCAAGTGGAGCTACCAGATCAACCGGCCAGAGGAGGTGCCCCTGGCCATGGCCCGAGCCTTCAAGACCTCTATGCAGCCCCCACAAGGTCCGGTCTTTCTAGCTTTGCCGCGTGACCTGTTGGATGAGGAAGTGGAAGTGGGTCGGTGGCCGAGCTCTGCCCCAGGCCCTGCCTACCGACCCAGGGGTGACCAAGGAGACATAGAGCGGGCCGCCGAGCTGCTCTTGGGGGCAAAGTCTCCGGTGATCCTGGTGGGTGCAGGGGTCCGGGCCTCAGGGGCAATAGAGGAGCTTTCTGCCCTGGCGGAGACCTGCGCCCTTCGGGTATACGCCACCCCTGGTATTCTACCCTGGGATCACCCCCTTCTGTGCGGCGGTTGGCGCCCCATGAGACACGAATTGAAAGCGCCACTCCAGGGCGCCGACCTGGTTCTGGTCGTGGGCAGCCCCGTGTTTCGGGAGTTTCCCCCGGTGGCCGGTGTCGTGGACATGCCTATCATACATCTGGATGCGGACCCCTGGGAGGTAGGAAAGAACTACCCCACTTGTCTGGGCATTGTGGCCGACCCTAGAGCTGGACTGGAGGACCTGAGGCAGGCCGTGGAGAGGAGGATTGGCAAGAAGTCCCAGCGGGAGGCCTTACGGCAGAGATGCCGGGCCATCGAGGCAGCCAACCAGGACTCACGGGCCGCTCGAGCCAAGGAACTGGACACGAGATGGGCATCCGTTCCCATCTCAGCGGCTCGTTTGGTGGGTGAGATGGGCCGCATCCTGGGTCCGGAGACCCTGATCGTAGACGAGGCGACTCGCTCCAGCACCTACCTGCGCTACTTCTACCCCTTTGGCTCATCGGGGGGCTATATGACCTGCGAAGGTGGTTGTCTGGGCTGGGGACTTGGAGCAGCCCTGGGGGCCAAGCTCGCCCAGCCCCAGCGTCCGGTCGTGGCCTTCCTTGGTGATGGCAGTGCCTGCTTCTCTCTTCAGGCCCTGTGGACCGCCGCCCGCTATCAGATAGCTGTCCCAATCATCGTTTGCAACAACGGGGTCTACATGGCGGTCAAATCTGCCCTGTCCCTGTACGGGGGAGAGCGCACCGAGCAGGGCAACTACGATTGTGCAGAACTGCGGGGCATAGACTTTGTGGCCCTCGCCGCCAGCCTGGGCGTAGAGGGACGCCGTGTGGAGCGGCCTCAGGATTTGCGGTCCAGTCTGGAATGGTCAATGACTCAAGGCAGGCCTACGCTTTTGGAAGTAATGGTAGACCCTCAAGACGGCGGCTATGGCTTTGCTCGCGTGCCGTAGAGATTTACGGCCGCATAGTGGAGGAAAGCCTCTTAGAGCGACTGGCGCTGCGCCCTAACTCATCCGCCCTGCCGCATCCTTGATAGACTTGACGATGTTGACATACCCCGTGCAGCGACAGAGGTTGCCGGACATGCCGGCTCGAATCTCATCTTCCGTTGGATTGGGGTTGTTCCTGAGTAAATAGAGGGCGTTCATGAGCTGTCCGGGCGTGCAGAAGCCACACTGAAGGCCGTGGTTATCGGTAAAGGCCTGCTGCAACGGATGAAGAGTGCCGTTATTCGCCAAACCTTCGATGGTCATAATCTCCGCCCCATCGGCCTGCACCGCGAACATCAGGCAGGATTTGACGCTCTCCCCATTGAAGAGGATGGTGCAGCAGCCACACTGGCCGTGCTCGCACCCCACGTGGGTGCCGGTTAGCTCCAGGTCCTCCCGGATAAAATCGCTCAGAAGCTTCCTATTCTCAACAGACCGAACATACTTGATTCCATTGACACGAAGGGTAACGGTTCTGTTAGACGCCATTAGCTACCTCCACCTGCCTGCTTGTTAGAGGCATTCCTCAAGTTCCAGGCGACCAACCCCTTGACCAGGTCCCGCCGGTAGTCAGCAGGGGCCCTGACGTCTGATACCGGATGATAACCTGAAAGCCAACCTTGCAATTATGACTCAGTTTACCCCCTCTACTGTGGCGTGTCTAACAACCCTCCTGGCCACATGGCCAGGGTGAAAACTCCCCATCCGTCCAGCCCTGGAACTCGCCACGTGCCCGGCCCGTTGGCCGAGAAACTAGTTTATCATTAAAGTCATGGAGGAAAGACGCGAAAATTCTCCCGCCCAAGTCCCACTTGCCGGAAAAACCAAGAAAGCTGATAATTCTTTGACCAGGCCCCACGTGGAGGCGGCCTGAAGCGATCTTTTCCAAACCAACGGAGGTGAATAATGGCGTCGGCACAAGCTGTCATCCAGGTCCAGGACCTTCGAAAGAGCTACGGCGAGACCCGCGCTGTGGATGGCCTGAGCTTCACCGTCCAGCCTGGCGAGGTGTTTGGGATGCTCGGCCCCAACGGTGCGGGAAAGACCACCACGGTCGAGTGCATCGAGGGACTACGCGACCCCGATTCCGGCTCGATAGAGGTGCTGGGAATGAGGCAAGGGCCGGACCGGCACAAGATTAAAGCTTGCATCGGCGTTCAACTCCAGACTACCGGCCTTTATCCAAAGTTGACTGTTAAAGAACTCCTTAACCTCTTCGCCTCATTCTATGCCCAACCCCTTCCTGTGTCCGGGCTTGTTGATAT
>JAUYDP010000398.1 GCA_030691805.1 Dehalococcoidia bacterium
TTGTTGAGGGTTGTCGCCTTACCCGCCCGGTCGCCAACCTCTTCCCTGATGGGCAACGCCTGCCCGTAGTAGTCCAGGGCCTTCTCCCCCTGCCCCAGGGCGTAGTAGACCCTACCGATGTTGTTGAGGGTTACGGCCAGACCCGCCCGGTCGCCCACCTCTTCCATGATGGGCGGGGTCTGCACGTAGTAGTCCAAGGTCTTCTCCCGCTGCCCCAGGGCGTCGTAGACCCTACCGATGTTGTTGAGCAGCTCGGTATCCCGGCGCCAGCCCGTCGGATCAGCGAGCTTCGGGCCTCGCCTTGCCCAGTCCAGGTAGTCACTCCAAAGGCCGGGCCGCTCCTGGAAGAGGCGCAACGCCCAGACGAACTCATGAGGGGTCTCGTCTTCTGGCACGGACATCCACGCCCGCTTGATCTGCCCGTAGGCCCCTTCGATGCGCCGCCAGTCCTTCCGGTCCTGATTCACCAGCGAGAGATAATGCTCCCTGTGCCGCGCTTCCGCCTCCGCCGACATCCTGGCCCGGGCCGCGTCCGACAGGGCCTGGTGAAGAGACAGCCTCTCCCTCTCTCGGGTAACCAGGTTGCGGGAGATGAGCAAGGCCAGCCCCTTCAGATCAGTCCCGGCCACCGCCAGCGCCGCGTCTCGGTCGAACTGCTCAGGCCGGGGGGCAAAGGCCCCCAGGGAGTAGAAGGCTCCGGCCACTTCCTCAGGAAAGTCCTCCAGGCTCAGCTCGATCATGTCCTGCAACGTCATCTTCCCTGCCCCGGCTGCTCCAAGCCTCTCCTGCGCCAGCTTTAGCCTCAGGGACGGGTCGGCCAGCTCAGCCAGGGCGCCCTTGCCCAGCTCGGAAAACTCGCTCCGCTCAGGCGCCGCCAGGTAACCTCCCAGCAGCTCCAGGGCCAGGGGCAGGCCGCCCACCGCCTCGGCCAGACCTCTGGCCGTCTCAGGGCCCGCGGCACAGGCGTCAGGAGCCAGGGCAGCCAGCAGGTCGTAGGCAGGGTCCGGCTCCAGAACGGGCACCTCTATCACCCCTGTATCCTGGGCAAACTGCCGCGCTATGCCCCTGTCCCTGGTCGTCAGCAGATGGCGGCTGTTAGGCCCGCCGCAGCGCAGCCTTCTGGCAGGGTCCAGCGCCCAGGCGTCGTCTATCACCAGTAGGAACCGGGAGTAGCCGATAGCGTCCGTCACCACCTGCGCCCTCTCCGCCTCCGTCGGCAGGAGAGAGACGTCGCGCCCCAGGGCCTCCGCCCATCCGGCCAGGATGCCCATGACGTCGGGCTCACGGCCCAGCCCGGCCCAGAGCACGCCATCGAACCGGTCCCGCACCTCCTGCGCATGGGCTACGGCTATGGCCAGCGCCGTCTTGCCCACCCCGGGCAGGCCCTCTGCCGATAGGGCCACGCTACCACCCGAGGCCAGGCGGCCGATGGTCTCCTTCAGCAGCGCCTCGCGCCCCACGAACAGGGGCCGACTGGGGGGCACGTAGTGGGTGATGAAGCCGGCCCTCGACGATTGCAGGTCATCGGGCAGCGGCGGGAACCGCGCCGGCGGCTCTGGCACGTCTGTTGACTCGGCGGCTGACACCGTTGTAGGCTTCCGCGACAGTGTGCTGGTACCCGCAAGGTTTGCCAGGACCTCAAAAGCGAAGGCGGCGGCGTGCCGGGCAGCCATGTCCTGAGAGCCAGTCGCTTCTGTCTTGCTTTTGCGGTTGATAAGGTCAGAGATGCCTCGGATTACCAGCGCTTCCACATGGCCGCTGTGATGGGCGGCCTCGAGGAAACCCCGACCCTCCATCTCGACCGCGACAGCATCTCCGTACGCCGTTCGGATAAACTTGTATGTAGCCGAGCGGGTTGAGGCGACAACCTTCTCCCCCGCGGCAATCGGCGCAGCTACGGCACGCGGCGTCGAACTTGGGATTCCCCCCAATATCCTCTTGACCCAGTCGGCTCTTCTCGCCTCAGCACGTGCCCTCTGTTCCATCCGGTGGGCCGACCTGCCGACCTCGGGCCGAGGCTCGAATGTGACCTTGTCTTTCCCCGATTCGTAGCCGTAGACCTTAGTCGCCGCTACGACGTCACCAACGCGAACGTCTTTAACACCGCCCGCGACCCCCACGAACATCGCTATGCTCGGACTGAAGTGTTGAATCGCTCGTTCCACCTCTACGGCCATCGCGACGTTTCCCTTGCCGACCTCGGCAATGCATATTTCCCAGGCTTGACCGTGAGAAGTGAAGGGCCCCCGCTCGTACACCATTCCGCCTGGCCCCTCTTCTTCCCGAATGTCAGCTAAATGGGCGCGAACGGCCTCGTACTCGATCGGCAAAGCGGTCAAGATGACTGCGCAAGAAGCTGCTGTAGATAAATCTGAGCTTGGGATAGCCATGTCGTTCCATCGCCCCGCCAACGCTTTCCGATAGTATATGTCCATCATAAGACGAAGTCAAAGCCTTTAGCCTTCAGGCTTTGCCACACTTCCGCGGGGAGGGCGCCAGCAAGCAGGCCGTTTCTTCCGCCTGGCGACGGGGTACTTAGCGATCTCCGCACAGAGGGCCAACGCTGCGTGGTCACACCCGGGGATACCAGCAGGCGCCGGTCACCGGTGCGCGAAGCTTGCGGCTAGAGCAATGCCCGCCCCGGGCTAAAGCCATGGGCTACGAAGCCGAAGCCCACTAAAGGGGCTGGGCTCGGAAGGGAGACAAGAATGCAGGTCGTGATTCTGTGACTCGTAATGGCGCGATTGTCCGCCACCCAGGCGCCACGCTCGTTTAGGTGATTCGTGACCGGGGTGATTAGAATCACGGAATCTTCCGGCTATCCGGTCACCCTATCAATTACCTTTTCACTACGTCACGCCATCACGCCCATCGTATCAATGCCGGTCTTAGGCCGGAAGAGGAAGGAAAGAGAGGTGAGAAACACACACCGCCGTCCGAAGTCCGGCCTTAGCCCCTTCAGCGGGCTTTGGCTTCTCAGCCCGACTTGGCTTTAGCCTCGGGCGGTGCCGCACCCCGAATTTCAAAAACCGTGTTGGGGATTTAGTGTGCCGCATTCCCAACGGATGAGACGCCACGCCCGGTGGGCGCTCAGGGCTATGGATAACCTGACCCATAGGCCCAAACGGATAACGGATGAGGCGCTACGGGCCGCTAGCCAGGGATATGGGCCGTCGGGCCGTTATCCGTTCCTGTCATCCGCTATCCGTTGGGAATTCTCTCCCTGCAAACACAGCCGCCTTCTTAAGCGGTCCATGTTACAGAGGGTTGAGTGACTTCTGTAGTCGGCATCGGGGACGATGCCGACGGCCGCGTTGCGGGACGACCCCGGCTACGTCACCAAGTATTCTTCAAGACTCTGCATGCCAAGGCCATCAATATGCGCAAACCTTGTGCTATACTACGAGAAACAGAGCAATCCTGAAAGACCTGAGGTGGCGCCCATGACCATGGCCGAAAGGCTGGCGGCCTTCGCCGTGCACGCCTCCTATGATGATCTATCCGAGGCTGCCCGCCACCAGCTCAAGATCAGAGTTCTGGATAGCCTGGGGTGCGCCATTGGCGCTCTGGAAGGGGAGCCGGTTAGGCTCATCAGGGAACAACTGGAGGATTTCGGGGGCAACGGACGCTGCGCCTTGATCGGCGGCGGGCGGACCGCTCCTGACCGGGCGGCCTTTTATAACTCCGCCCTGGTGCGCTACCTGGACTTCAACGACAGCTACCTGGCAAAGGGTGAAACGTGCCATCCCAGCGACAACCTGGGGGCGGTCATGGCCGCAGCCGAATACGCCGGCAAGAGCGGCAAGGACCTGCTAACCGCCCTGGCAGTGGCCTACCAGGTCCAATGCCGCCTCAGCGATGTGGCGCCGGTGCGGTCCTGGGGCTTCGACCACCCTACGCAGGGGTCGTACGCGGTGGCGGCGGGGGTATCCCGGGCCCTGGGGCTTGACGAGGAGAAGGCCGCCAACGCCCTTGCTATCTGCGGCGCCGCCTTCAACTCCCTGCGAGTCACCCGGACCGGTAGCCTTTCCCACTGGAAGGGCCTGGCCTATCCCAACACCGCCTTCGGCTGCCTTCACGCCGCCTTCCTGGCAATGCGGGGGGTCACTGGGCCACGCGAGGTCTTTGAGGGCAACAAGGGCTTTATGGACGCCATATCCGGGCCTTTTCACATTGATTGGGACCAAGAAGACCTGGAGCGGGTCACCCAAACTATCCTCAAGAAGCACAACGCCGAGATCCACTCCCAATCGGCCATCGAGGCGATATTAGAGTTGAGGGCACAGCATAATTACCCGCCAAACCGCGTGCAACGCATCGAGATCGAGATATTCGATGTAGCCTATAATATCATCGGTGGCGGCGAAGAGGGCGACAAGACCAGTGTGCGCACCAAAGAAGAGGCGGACCACAGCCTCCAGTATATGGTCTCCGTGGCCCTGCTGGACGGGCAGGTGATGCCTGAACAGTACCGACCGGAGCGGATATTAGCGGAAGATGTGCAGCAACTTCTAAAAAAAGTAGGTGTTCAGCCCAGCGTCGCCTACAGCCAGCGCTTCCCCCAGGAGATGGCCTGCCATATCAAAGTCACTCTACAGGATGGGAGTGTGCGGGGTATTGAAAAACACGACTACGAAGGGTTCGTGACCAACCCCATGCGGTGGGAGACCGTGGCAACTAAGTTCGATCGCCTGAGCAGCAAGTACTCCACCGCAGCACTGCGCCGTGAGATTATCGAAGCCGTCTCCGACCTGGAGTCCATCCAGGTAAAGCAGCTTATGAAGCTCCTGGCCGGGGTGCGAATTCCAGAGGCGTAATGTACAAGCTGCGTGGTGTTCAAGCTACAAGGTGTTCAAGCTATCGGCTTTCTATTTGCCTTGACGCAGGTCATTCTAAGGCCGCAGGCTGCCCGCACATATGTCATTCTGAGGCCCGCAGGCCGAAGAATCTCCTCGCATCGTATCAGGTTCTTTGCCACGCATGAGATTCTTCGCTGTGCTCAGAATGACATATGCCATAAAATATGAGATTCTTCGCCAACCGTGAGATTCTTCGCCACGCATGAGATTCTTCGCTGCGCTCAGAATGACATGTGTCATAAAAAAGGTGGTAATACGATAATCACGTCGTTATCCGTTGTAATAGGAGGCATTCCATGACCAAACCAGGACCCATGCAGAACGAAAGGGCTTTCCCCTTCATAAGACTCAACGAGCGGGAGGGCAAGCCTCGGGCCCGCGGGATCACGGAGATCCGTGGCCCATACTACACTCCCATGGGCAAACGCTACCTTCAGGATATCCTGGAGACTATGGGCGAATATGTTGATGCCCTGAAGTTCGCCGGCGGGTCCTTCTCCCTCATGCCCCGGGCGGCGGTTCGGGAGCTAATAGACCTCTGCCATGCCTACAACGTGCTCGTCTCCACGGGTGGCTTCATCGAGCGCGTGCTAGCCCAGGGCCCCGACGTCGTTGACCTTTACATCAAGGAGTGCAAGGAGATGGGCTTCGACATCGTGGAGATATCCAGCGGCTTCATCACCGTGCCGGAGGAAGACATCATCAGGCTCATCGGGAAGGTGCAGAAGGCGGGCATGAAGCCCAAGCCCGAGGTGGGGATACAGTTCGGGGCCGGGGGCGCCACCGCCGCCGCCGAGCTGGAGCTGGAAGGGACCCGTGACCCGCAACGGGCCGTACTTCTGGCACGGCGGTATCTGGACGCCGGCGCCTATCTGATCATGGTGGAGTCAGAGGGCATCACCGAGAGCGTCACCACCTGGCGCACGGACGTCCCCGCCGTATTCGTCAACTTGCTGGGGCTGGAGAAGGTGATGTTCGAGGCTGCCGACCCGGAGGTCTTCGCCTGGTATATCACTAACTACGGCCCAGAGGTCAACGTCTTCGTTGACCACAGCCAGATCGTCCAGTTGGAGTGCCTGCGTTCGGGTATCTGGGGGACCAAGAGCCTCTGGGGGCGGGTGATAACCTATAAGAGATAATCTCTTTCCGGATTAATTGATTGGTGAATGTGGAGGGATAGCGGAAGAGTGACCAGCGCGTGGCTAAGCCCTCTCCCTCCCATACTTCCTCTTGAGCAAGAGGATGAGGACGTTGATAGAAATGATCACAGAGTTGACAGTCATGATTATAGTGTCCTCCAGGTGCACCCCGTAGGCCACCCAAAAAACGGACCCGATAATCAGCAGCACGGGCAGACCATAAGATATATCGTCTGCCCTACGGGTAGTCAATATTCGGGTGACCTGAGGGACCCAGCTTAGAACTACGATTATTGAAGCGAGAATTCCTATAATACTCCACAAAGCCAAACACCTACCCGTTAATAGCGCTCTTTAGGTTGCCAGACGGCAATTCGTTTTTCTCAGTATAGCAGATAATCAGACCGGTCCCCGCTCCATACACCTACCATACACCCGAGAGTATTGAATTACTTCCGTAGTCGGCATCGTCCCTTCACTCCGTTCAGGACAGGCCCCGTTGCCGGCGGTCGGGGTCAGGGACGACCCCAATGCTGTCCGATAAAACTTTAGGGGTCCGGTGGGTGGGTTCCCGGTAGAGGAAATCGGTACGCCCGTACATGCTGATCTTGGTCGTCGGTGGGGTTGACATGGGCCAGCACCCAGACCATCTGACGCAGCAGGGCTGGTGAGCGGCGACTGAGGCCCAAGGTCAGCGTGGCT
>JAUYDP010000417.1 GCA_030691805.1 Dehalococcoidia bacterium
CAGGTGGTCGGGCATCAGGCAGTACGCGTAAACCCGCCAGTGATTCTCCGCGGCCCTGAAAAGGATGGATTCGACGACCATGCCGGCCAGGGTGGGGTCGGCGAAGGGCTGAGGCAAGTGGCGGGCGCAGAGAGTTATGGAATACACGTAGTTGGGGGCAGAATAATCGAACCCTTGAAGGCGGATAGGCTTCCTCCGCCACCTGGGATCGGTCGACCGCCGGGAGATTCGTTACACAACAGTTATGCTCTCGGAGCACTATGGCGGACAGGGCCGTCCGCCGCTACGCGAGGCACATCCTACCTCTGTGAAATGCCCAAGCCTTCATGAGCTTTCGCTGGGCTTTACGCCGCCACATGCACCTTCGCTAGACTATTACCCCGCAGGATTTGCGCGTTTCGCGAGAATCATGCCTGCCCCAATTTGGTTACGGACGGAGGCCGCCTTAGGAAATCCGCGTACTGGCGGCGGAGAGGAAACGGATGTCCCCTTGAGTTAAGCGGCAGCTACATTGTCTGTGAAGAGGGACTCCAGGAAGCCCTCGATGCGCTCCTTGGTCCGCTTCTCGGAAGCGGGGGAAGGGTCCAGGAGGTCCACGTCTACGGTTAGGGTGGGAATGCCCACCTTATCCGCCAGCGTATCCTTCACAATCTTAGACATGGCCCCACCCATCCGGCACTTGGAGTTGAACCAGTTCAGGGCCGCCTGGGCCCCGCTCTCCTTGGCATCCTGCACTATCATGTCCAGATACTCCTCCATCTGGCTGTAGAAGCGGTAGTAGGACTCATGATAGTACTGGCGGGACAGGCTCTCCAGAGGCTTGGAAGGGTCCATGTCCCAGGGGCCAACCCTGAAGTAATAGGGCTCGGACACCAGGGCCACACCCTTGTCATGCTCCAGCCAGTCCAGCATCTTCATCTGGTTCTGAGGCGGGGTGAAGAGGCTCATCAGGCGGAAGCGCTCGTTGGGCACGGCCCCCAAACCTTTATCCGCCAGGGCCTTGACCTCGTCCCGGAAGGCCCGGAAGTAGTCCAGCCCCTCTTGCCGGCCGGCAAAGGACCACTTTATCCAGTGGGCGAAGCTGGCCGCCCTTGCCCTTACCGGGCAGGGCTTGACCATAAGAAGCTTATGGATCTCCCGGATGATCTTGACCTGCTCCACGGAGATCTCGATGGCCTCTTTCAGCTTATTCCAGTCCATCTTCCGGCCGGTCCGCTCCTCCAAGAACGCCACCGCATCCTCGAATTCCCCAACCATCATCTGCACCCCTCGCTCGCTCCACCAGCGGAAGGGGCGGTTCAGGAAGTAGGTAGGGACATCGTAGAGTTGCCCCATGATATTGGCCGACTGGGCGCAGTTGTCGCACTGGTCCAGGTTAGTGTACACGATGCCCGCAGGCTTGGGGAACCAGCCCTTGGCCAATATGCCAATGGGCGTCCGTTGGGCGGAGCAGATTTCCTCCCTCACCCCGATTTTCAGCGCGGCGCCATAAACCGCTTCGTGTGCCCGCAGGAGGGTGGTCATGCTGCCACAGATCATGTCGTACTCCATGGCCGGTACGCCCATGCCTACGAAGAGCTCGTTGGGAATAGACATCTCGTATAAAAAGAAGGGCTTGCCCTCATCCCAGGCCTGCCTCACTTCCCGGAAGAGCTGGATCAAGAGCGTGTAGTACAGCTCCTCACCCTTGACGATAGGGCCTGTTGACATCCGGTGCTCCTTGATCTTCTCAAGGGCAGCAATGCACTTGTCGTATCCGGTCATGTCAATCTGAGTTACGTTCATTTATTCCACCTTTACCAAACCGCTTGCATGGAAAGCATCTCTACGAATGCCTCTATCCTTATCCGGGCAGGCCCGGTCACTGTTCCGCCATACTCGATATCCAGGTCCAACACCGATATCCCCTTCTCCTCCAGCTTGCTTTTCCACATTGGAAGATCCAGGACATATGGGGCGCAGTTCCGCATGGTAAGGGCTATCAGCCCGTTCACCCGCCAGTCTTCGGCCATCTTCAAGATACGCTCGGTTCGGTGAACCGGTGGGTTGGTCCGCGGACAGGGGAAACCGGTCCCCAGCGCCCGGTTGGCTAGCACCTGCAACGGATCATCGGCCATGTTCTCCGAGGCTGGCTCCCAGAAGTACCGGGCTCCCGTACAAACATCATCGGTCACCACCAGCGCTCCAAGTCTCTCCACCCCCCTGAGGAATTCGGCGTTGTTCAACACGCTGGAGCTCACCATCACCCTGGTCTTTCCGGTTAGTTGCCTTCCGGAGACCTTCAGCCCCTGTATAGCCCGCCTGAGCAGCGGGTTGTACTCCTCCCGGGGCATCCTCACCGCCGCGTTGAGCAGCTCCATGACCTCCGATCCGTAGATAGGGGGGTTCTCCGCCTTCCTCATTTCATACAGCTCGTGGAAGAGGGCGCGAGTCTCATCATATAGCTTTATGCTTGCCCATAGCTTCTCGTCTGTTATCTTTACCCCGTACTGCTCTTCCAGCTTCGTCTTCATGGTCGCAAGGTCGTCCCGATAGAACTCTTTGCACCGCTGGTTGATCTTCCGGGGCACGTCCAGGGTCATCAACATGGGAACCTTCAGGTAGGCGCTCCATACCTCGCCAAGTCTTTGAACGCCCTCACAGGCTGAGGCGGAAAGATAGCCGTCCAGGAAGTCAAACCCACCCCCCAGGGCCAGCTCGAAGCAGCTTCTTATATACGAGCAGGTGCTGGTGTAAAGGTAAACATTGGCGTTATCCAGTCCCAGCTCCTTGTTATCGCCCGTAATCCGAAAAGGGAGCATACCGGCCGCGTGGATAAGCTCCTCGGGAATGAAGATGCAGTTGTACCCAACGACCTTTCCGCCCTTCTCCTTCCATTCCCTGGAGGGATCAGTGTAGGGAAAGGTAGCATTGACCCGCATTGCCTCCTCTATCGCCTCTACCGGTTTTATCTCCATACCAACTTTCTCCTGAAAACTCTAATCAACTTCTGAACATAGGCTAAAATAGCCTATGTTCAGAATATCATATTTTACGCAATCTAACATAGGCATTGGGATTTGTCAATAAGCCAGTGGACAAACTAGGCCCAGGTACGCTATAATCGCCTCGAAACCGTGGGCGACTCAAATTCTGCAAGTATCAGGGGGGCGTCTATGTCGAATCCCCAGGCCCCGGCCCAACTGGCAAAGGCCGGGGCCTCAGCTTCGTTGGAGGCAGCGCACATCTCTAGCCTGGAAGAGCTAGAGCGCATTGCTAAGACCTTGCGCCGCGATATCGTTACAATGATTGGTCGAGCAGCCAGCGGGCATCCCGGCGGCTCCCTGTCTACGGTAGAGATCTTGACATCCCTTTTCTTCAATGTCATGAGGCATCGCCCCAGCGAACCTAAATGGCCGGACCGTGATCGCTTTATCCTCAGCAAAGGCCACGGCGCTCCTGCCCTGTACTCCGCCCTGGCCGAAACAGGTTACTTCCCCATGGAGTGGCTCTCCACCCTTCGCCGGCTGGGAAGCCCTCTTCAGGGCCACCCTGACATGAACCGCGTCCCCGGGGTTGAGTTCAGCACAGGCTCCCTGGGACAAGGCCTCTCCGTCGCAACCGGAATGGCCCTGGCAGCTCGTATGGATAAGCGGGACTACCGCGTCTACGCCCTCCTTAGCGATGGCGAGTGTCAGGAGGGCCAGACGTGGGAGGCGGCGATGTTCGCCGGCCACCACGAGTTGGACAACCTGACGGTGATGGTAGACGCCAACGGCTGCCAGTTGGACGGCTTCATCTGTTCTATATTGGACCTGGACCCTCTACCTGCCAAGTGGAAGGCTTTTGGATGGCACACCCTGGAGGTAGACGGCCACAGCATCTCGGAGTTGCTGGCGGCCTTGGAGGAGGCCCGTTCCACGAAGGGAGTCCCCACAGCCATTATCGCCCATACGATCAAAGGCAAGGGAGTCAGCTTCATGGAGAACAATAATGAGTTCCACGGCAAAGCGCCGTCTCCGGAACAGGTGGCCAGGGCGCTAGAGGAACTGGCCTGATGGCCGCTTTCCCGATGGGGGCCTCTACTCGGGAGGCCTACGGCAAGGCGCTGGTTGAGCTAGGCCGTGAGAACCCCAACATAATAGTCCTGGACGCAGACCTGTCATCATCCACTCAGACCATTGCCTTCGGCAAAGAGTTCCCAGACCGGTTCATTAACGTTGGGCTGGCGGAGCAGAACCTGATGGGCATCGCCGCAGGCCTGGCGGCCTCCGGCAAGACCGTTTTCGCCAGCACCTTCGCCGTCTTCGCCACCAGCCGCTGCTACGACCAGGTCCGTGTGTCCATTGCCCAGACCCACCTCAACGTCAAGATAGTGGCCAGCCACGCCGGAATCAGCGTCGGAGAGGATGGCGCCTCCCACCAGGCTATAGAAGACCTAGCCCTGATGAGCGCTCTACCGGGATTCACTGTAGTAGTCCCGGCTGACGAAGTGGAGACACCCCAGGCAATTAGGGCGGCGGCCAATACCGAGGGTCCATTCTACGTTCGCTGCGGCCGCCCTAAGGCGCCGGTCGTTTACCCACCGGACTACCACTTCACCCTGGGTCAGGCCGTCCTGATGCGGGCGGGGGCAGATGTGACCCTGGTGGCTAACGGCCTCATGCTGGCGCCAGCCCTGGAGGCGGCAGCCGCCCTGGAGCGGGATGGAATTGACGCACGCGTTCTGAGCGTTCCCACGGTTAAGCCGCTGGACCAAGAGGCGTTGGTAAAGGCGGCCGTGGAAACCGGGGCGTTGGTCGTGGCGGAGGAGCACCTCCTCCATGGGGGCCTGGGCAGCCGTGTAGCTCAGGTTTTAGCGGAACGCCGCCCAGTGCCCATATCCTTTGTTGCCCTTCGTGATACTTTTGGCGAGTCCGGAAAACCCGATGAGCTCCTGGCTAAATACGGCTTGACTGCCGAGGAAATACGAAAGGCGGCCCTCGCCACCGTGCGGCGCAAGACAACGTAGGGCGGGCTGATTCACAACGGATGGTGGGACGACTCACAACGGATGGGCGACCGTTCACAACGGATAGACCAGTGTTTAGAGGTAAAGCACTCGCACGACCCGGCCGCTGTAATCTCATACCCCTTGTTTATAAAATCCGGAGTGTTTCGTGCCACCTCGCACCCATCCTGTGAAGCCCGCCCGCCCAAAGGTCGCAGTACTTTTCACCAGACCGGAGCGCGTCCTGGAGGACATCGGCACATTAATGGGTTTGGCGGACTATAAGCAACATCTACCCCAGAACAAGGAGACCATTCTCAAGGTAAATATCTCCTGGCAGTACTTCTACCCCGCCTGCTCCACCACCCCCTGGCAACTCGAGGGAGTTATCAAAGCCCTCCAGGCCGGAGGCTACCAGGACCTCATGCTGGCCCATAATCGCACAGTGGTAGTGGATGCCCACGTTGGCGAGGTCAATAATAAGCATAAAGTGGTGGCCGACAGGTACGGCATTCCCAGTCGGTACCTTTTCAAGCCACCAATAAAGTGGTTCAGGTATGAGCCCAAGGAGCCTTTGCTGGTCCTGGACAAGGTCTTTCCAGAAGGGATCCACTTCCCGGACCTGCTCCCCGGTCGCAACATCGTTCATTTGCCCACCATGAAGACCCACGTTTTCACCACGATGACCGGGGCTATGAAGAATGCCTTCGGCGGCCTCTTGAACGATAACCGCCACTGGACCCATTCCGTCATACATGAGACCCTGGTTGACCTCCTGACCATTCAGAAGGACATACATCCTGGCATATTCGCGGTCATGGACGGCACTTTCGCCGGCGATGGCCCCGGTCCCCGAGCGATGCGACCCCACATCAAAAACACCATTCTGGCCAGCGGGGACCAGGTGGCCATAGACGCCATCGCCGCCAAGATGATGGGGTTCGACCCCCTCTCGCTGGACTTCATCCGCCTGGCCCATGAGAAGGGCCTAGGCTGTGGCAATCCTTCCGAGATCGAGGTGGTTGGGGAGGATATCTCCGGTGTCAACTGGCACTTCGATGGTAGCCAGGATACGTTCGCCAGCCGCGGCCAGAAATTCATCTATCATGGCCCCCTGAAGCCCCTGGAGGGCTTCCTGCTCCGCAGCCCCATCGCCCCCTGGTCATTCCTGGCGTCCAACTTGTACTTCAACCATTATTGGTACCGATTCGTAGGCCAGCGGCGGGTGGAGAAGGCCTTCCGGACGGAGTGGGGACGGCTATTTCAGAGCTATTAGCTGGTAATTCTCCCCTGTCCTGACAATCCGGGCCAGAAGATGATTGTCCTGAGGTCAAAGAACGGCGTCCCCGTTCGGTTGACGGTCGAAAGATGGAAGCACGTTGTTGGCAGACACCCGGAGATGAAGGATCAGAAGGAAAAAGTTTTAGAAACCCTGACCGCACCTGACCTCTTGCAGGAGGGTGATCTGGGGACCGTTCTCGCCGCCAGGCTGTACCAAGATACGCCGTTGACTACGAAGTTCCTTGTGGTAGTCTATAAAGAGGTGACAGAGACCGACGGCTTTATCCTGACTGCGTACTTCACGAACAAGCCTTCGGAGTGGAGGGTGACTGTATGGACGCGTTGAAGATCCTCGATAGGAACGAGAACCTGCGCTGGGAATATGATGAGGAGGCTGACGTTCTTTACATCAGCATTGGCGAGCCCGTACCGGCCCTTGGCCTAGATGTGGGTGAAGGTGTAATTGTCCGGTATAGGGAGGAAACGGGAGAAGTTGTCGGGTTGACCATAATCGGTGTAAGGGAGAGGACCCTTGCCGCCATTGGAGGTGCGAAATGAGGACCTTTACCGCTTATGTAGAGTGGGACCCCGAGACGAAACTACATGCCGGAATCGTGTCGGGTATCCCCGGCGCCCATACCCAGGGGGCAACCCTGGACGAGCTCCGGGAGAACCTTAAGGAAGTGCTGGAGTTGTGTCTTGGCGAAGAATAGGGGGGATGAGATGCCCAAGAGGTTTACCGCGGTTATCACTAAAGAGGAAAAGTGGTATGTGGCCCACTGCGTTGAGTTGGGCGTGGTGAGTCAGGGCAAGACCATAGAGCAAGCGCAAGCGAACCTGAAAGAGGCAGTCGAACTCTACCTGGAAAGCTTTGGCACTGAAGGTATCCCTGAAAGTACTGGCGAGATACTCCTGTATCCCCTTGAAGTAGCCGTCAGTGGCTAAACTACCCGTGCTTTCGGGTAGGCAACTGATCAGACTCCTAGAGAGGGCAGGGTTTCAGGTCGTGAGGCAAAAGAGTAGCCACGTTAGCTTACAAAAGGGAAGCCACCAAACCGTGGTGCCACTTAATGAAAAGCTTGCCGACGGAACCCTGCTTGGTATTCTGAAACAGTGTGGTCTCACCAGGCGAGATCTTCGAGAACTTCTGGAAAAGAAGTAAGGTGGCTAGGTAAGTGAAGTACTATCATAAAATCTGGCTGGTGATGGTCTTCGGCTGGGTGACCAATTACATGGTCCGCAACGGCCTATCGCCCGTGCTGATTCCCATTATGGACGAATTCGGTCTGTCCCACGCCGAGGCCGGTTTTCTGGCAACGGCGTTCTTTTATTCCTATACCATGATGCAACTCCCGGCGGGAAACCTGGGGGACCGGCTGGGTAAGAAGACCATCGTGGTGCTGGCTGCCCTGGGCTGGGCTATCTCCTCTCTGGTTACCGGCATGGCCCGCTCTTTCGTCTGGCTGTTGGCCTTCCGCTTTATGACCGGCATGGCTCAGGGAAGCTACTTCAGCAATGACCGTACTATCATCGCCGCCTATACTCCCAAGGAGAAGATGGGAATAGGCCAGGGCGTTTCCTTCACCGGACTGGGCATCGGCATGGCTGTGGGCGTGTCGCTGGCAGGGGTCATCGCCCAGACCCTGGGCTGGCGCTGGGTCTTCTACCTGTACTCTCTGCCCGCCCTGGCCGCCGCTCTGGTTTTGTTAAAGGTAGTAAAAGAGCCTCCTCGACCGAGCGAGTCAGCACATCAGGAGCGTGTGCCATACCGATTGGTCTTTCAACACAAGGATATCTGGCTGTACAGTCTGGGGGGAATCGCCGCCATCTACGTCTTATGGGTGCTGGCCACCTGGGCGCCCGCCATGTTCCAAGAGATCGGCGTCAAAGAGCTAGCCCTGGCCTCCACCTACTCCAGCCTGTTAGGCATCGCGGCTGTGCCCGGGCTGCTGCTGGCCGGTTGGTTTAGCGACTGGATGGTGCGTAGAGGAAAAGGACGTAAGGCGCAGATAGCCGGGCAAATGCTCTTAACTAGTATATGTGTTGCCCTGATCGGAATGGCTATACAGGGCAGAGCCAGCCCGTGGGTGCTGGCGGCCCTGTTCTTTCTGGCCGGCTTCTTCTTCTGGGGCATCTGGGCGCCCACCTATGCCCTTTTACCGGAAATGGTGCCGCCCCAGGTCCTTGGCACAGCCTACGGGCTGATTAATACGGTCCATTTCACCGGCTCGCTGGTAGCGCCCTGGCTGACAGGACTAATAAAGGATATTACCCTCTCGTTTGCTTGGGGCGCCTATATAGCCGCCATCGTCTCGGTAGTAGGCGCCGTCTTCTTTTTGGCCATCAAGCCGTCTTTTCGCCTGGGTCCAGAGCACCGGATCGCACTGGGCGGATTACCTACTGCTGAACGAGGCTGAGGACACCAATGTCTTTAGACAAGCTGCGAGGACGCCTGATGATTTCCCTGGTTTTGGGGTTGATCGTTGTGGTAGCCCTCATGGCCTATGGGGACTTCGCCGAGATCGGACAAGTTGCGGCTGTCTTCCAATGGGGCCTGATTCCCTTAATATTAGGCTTGACGATGGTCAACTACTTGTTGCGTTTTGCAAAGTGGCACTATTACCTTGGTCTCATCGGAGCGGGAGATACTCCGGCCAAGGACAGTTTCCTGATGTTCTTCAGCGGCCTGTCCATGGTAGTGACGCCAGGGAAGGTCGGGGAATGGCTGAAGAGCTTCTTGTTGAAAGAGACCAGAGGCGTGCCCCTCGGCCGGTCTGCGCCCATCGTAATAGCGGAACGGCTCACGGACGCGGTGGCCATGCTGGCTCTAGCTTCCGGCGGCCTGCTCATGACCCAGTCCGGCTGGCAAATAGCCGCTGCCGTCTTGGGCCTGGCAGCCCTGATGGTAGCCGCCGTCCAGTACCGGCCGCTGACGGACTTCCTGCTTTCCGTGGGAGAGAGATTACCCTTGCTGTCCAGCAAGGCCCACCACATGCGGGATTTTCTGGATTGTGCACAGACCCTTTTCTGTCCCCGCGCTCTGGCTGTCGGTATTGCCCTCGGCCTTGTCTCCTGGGGCGCGGAGTCTGTGGCCTTCTATGTCATCCTGTTGGGAATGGGGCTTGAGGCCAATCCTCTTCTCCTGACCCAGGCCGCTTTCATCATGAACACATCCATCCTGGCAGGTTCTCTGGTGATGGTCCCTGGAGGATTAGGAGTAGCGGAAGGGGGCATCGCCGGCCTGTCCCAGTTGCTCCTGGGCATGTCCGCCGAGCGGGCGGTACTGAGCACCCTTATAATCCGTTTTTGCACACTGTGGTTCAGCGTGGCCCTGGGGATAGGAGCGCTAACGCTCTTTTCGAGAAGGCTCTCTAGAAAGACCGCTGGCGCTTCCACAATCATCACGGCCGGTGAGGGGGAGCTCTTGGAACCGGCGCTGGACTAAGACCTACTTACCCCCGTTGCCGTTGCCCTGGTCGAAGATATCGTCGGAGTAAACGCCGGACTCACTCCCCTTATATACAGTAACCACGAAGTCCTCACGGGGCATATCGGCAGAAACGACCAGCTCGTCGTCCACCACCTCTATCAACTCCAGAATATCCTCTTCGCTCATGTCGTTATCTACTATCAGAGTGCCATAGATGAGGCCTTGGGTGTAGTGAAGGTCCACGTGTCCCACCCGCTTGTCTTCATCTCCGAGGATTATGTATGCCTCTGAGAAGGGAGTGCGGCACTGGCGCTGGAAGTAATAATCGCTCATTGAGCCTCCGATATTGGCAAAGCCTTAATTTGAATATAACAGGAAGTTGGCTGACGTTCAATTGTTTTTTAAGGGTGCCCGTCAAGTTTTGGGGGGCTCGCACAGTCAGCCGAATAAATTCGACGCTATACTGGCCGTAACGCCGAATTTATTCGGCTGAACTGCTACCTTCAAGCACAAGGCTTTGACGGGTACCCGTTTTTTGGGGTTGGCTTGACTTTTCCCAGACCAGAATCTATCCTACAATCGTTAGATGGGTAAGGAACGGGTTGATCTGGCCCTCTTTCGGCGGGGACTGGTGGAGAGCCGGGAAAAGGCCAGGGCCCTGGTGATGGCGGGCCTGGTGCTGGTGGACGAAAGGTTGGTGGACAAGCCCGGGGCACTGGTGCCCGAGAATGCCGCTATTCATCTGCGTGAGCAGCTCCCCTACGTTAGCCGGGGCGGCATAAAGTTAGCCCACGCCCTGGACGCCTTCGTGGTAGACGTGCGGGACAAGGTGGGGCTGGACGTGGGGGCCTCCACCGGCGGCTTCACGGACTGCCTGCTTCAAAGGGGCGCCCTTAGAGTGTACGCCGTTGACGTCGGATATGGGCAGTTGGACCTGCGCCTGCGCCGGGACCCCAGGGTGGTCCTGATGGAGAGAACCAACGCTAGGTATCTCACCCAACTGCCTGAAGCGCCCGACCTGTCCACGATTGACGTGTCGTTCATCTCTCTCGAGAAGGTCATCCCTCCCGTCATGAAGCTCCTTGGGCCGGAGGGCGTCGTATTGGCCCTGGTCAAACCCCAATTCGAGGCGGGAAGAGAAATGGTAGGAAAGGGAGGGGTAGTCCGAGATCCAGCGGTTCACCGGGCCGTCATCGAGAGGCTGTGCGCCTGGGCTACCGCCTGGGGACTTACCATAAAGGGCCTTGATGCCTCGCCCATTCTAGGACCAAAAGGCAACAGGGAGTTCTTCCTTTACCTGGGCCGGACGGGCCCGGCCGCCGATCTTAGAGAGGCCTTGGGTCTCTTGATAGCATCGAAAGGGCGGGGGAATTGAAGAAGGTCGGCATTCTCTATCATCCTAAGTTGCCGCGGGCCAAAGCTATAGCGGAGGAGCTATCGCACGCTCTGGAATCCCGGAAGGCGGCCTTTTGGATATGCTCCGCCTGGGAGCAAGACTCGGCCAGAAGGCTGCTGGCCGGCACCGACCTGCTGGTAGCCCTGGGAGGGGATGGGACCATTCTGCGGACCGCCAGGGTAGCCCTTCCGGAGGCCACCCCGATTCTTGGGGCAAGATTAGGTAGGGTTGGTTTTCTTTGCGAAGTCGAGCCGGAGGAAGTGGTAGAGAAGACGGGGGCATTCCTCGATGGCCAGGGCTGGGTCGAAGACCGGATGATGCTTGGTGCAATCCTCGGAACGGAGGGAGAGGAGCGGCACGCCTTGAACGACGTCGTGGTTGGAAGGGGCCAGAGGCCCAGGATGATCCACGTGCGCGCCTGCATAGATGGCTATCCTTTTACTACCTTCGCCGCGGACGCTGTTATCCTTGCTACTCCTACAGGCAGCACCGGGTACTCCATGGCCGCCGGAGGACCGCTGGTTCATCCCGACGTTCAGGGGATTGTAATGACCCCAGTGGCGGCGCATCTTTCCCTGAGTAATCCCTTAGTCTTGCCGGCG
This sequence comes from Dehalococcoidia bacterium, assembly GCA_030691805.1. Classification (GTDB taxonomy): domain Bacteria; phylum Chloroflexota; class Dehalococcoidia; order JAUYDP01; family JAUYDP01; genus JAUYDP01. The sequence continues at coordinate 11,679 of JAUYDP010000417.1, forward strand.
ACGGTAACCGTGGAGCTTCAGGTGTTGGCGGACCACCAGGCGATCTTGACCATTGACGGGCAGACGGACATCCCTGTAAGGAATGGGGACACCGTGCGAGTGAGGCGGAGCGATAGAGTTACACGCTTTCTTCGATTCGGGCCCAGCTCCCATTATTACGGCGTGTTGAGCCAGCGGCTCAAGTACAAGGAGTAACCCCTAACATGAAGAGGCAGTTGAAAGTCAAGGCGATGGTGGAAAAGGCCAGGGTTAGCGACGCCACCCAGATACACCGGTTGGTGAACAGTTTTGCAGACCGAGGCGAGATGCTCCACCGGCCATTGAGTGAGATCTACGAACACATCCGGGACTACTTCGTCATCAGGACTGGTGACGAAGTAGTAGGCTGTGTAGCACTCCACGTAAGTTGGGAAGACCTGGCGGAGATAAAGGCCCAAGCTGTAAGGGAAGAAGACCAGAAACAGGGAATGGGGCGCCTCCTTACCGAGGCTTGCCTGGACGAGGCCCGGGACCTGGGAATTCCCACCGTCTTCTGTCTTACCTACAAACAGGACTTCTACTCCCGTCTCGGCTTCCGCCAGATGGACGTGATGCAGCTTCCGCGGAAGGTGTGGGGCGAGTGTTACCGTTGCGCGAAGTTCCCCAACTGCGAAGAGGTGGCCATGGTCTACGTCGTCGAGGCCGATCAAAAGCTGTGAACGGCTCCCGGCTTCTGCGCACGTTCCTGGACATGGTGGCCATAGACAGCCCCTCGGGTGAGGAGGCGGCCATGGCGCGCTTCGTGGCGGAAAGGCTACGCTCGATGGGCCTGGAGCCGAGGACGGACGGCGCCGGCAACGTACTGGCGTCTCTGCCCGGGACCGGTCCTCGACTGCTCCTTTGCGCCCATATGGACAACGTGCCTCCGTGCCGGGGGGTTAAGGCGGTGGTAGACGGTGACCTGGTGCGAAGCGACGGCACTACGGTCCTGGGCGCCGATGACAAATCCGGTATTGCGGTGATACTGGAAGCCCTGGAAACGCTCAAAGAGGAAGGGCTTCCCCACCTGCCACTTGAAATACCCTTCACAGTTCGGGAGGAGGTTGGCCTGGAGGGTGCGCTGGCTCTGGACTTCGACAAGCTGGGGGCCTCCTGGGGCCTGGTGCTGGACCACGGGGAGCCGGTGGAGTCAATGGTAGTTCGGGCGCCCAGCCAGAACTCCCTGGATGTAACTATAAAGGGCCGGGCGGCCCACGCGGGGGTCTCCCCAGAGAAGGGCATCAACGCCATCCTGGCCGCCGCCCAGGCCATCGCCGCTATGTCTCTGGGCCGGCTGGACGCCGAAACGACGGCCAACGTGGGGACCATCCAGGGCGGCGCCGCTCGTAACATCGTTCCGGAAGAGGTGCGCCTCCAGGCTGAGGTCCGCAGCCATGACCCGTCTAAACTTAAGGCACAGACCGATCTTATGGTGAGGGCTTTTCAGGACAAAGCCGCAGCC
>JAUYDP010000442.1 GCA_030691805.1 Dehalococcoidia bacterium
CGGCTATGACCATCTCCCGGACCAGGCCGAGCAGGCGGCTCAAGGCATTGCCCATCATGATGATGACGGCTGCTCTAGCTATTCCCATGGCAAAAGAGGGTCAGGGGTCAAGGGTCAAGGGTCGAGGGTCAAGGCTGACTCCAACCCGGACTGCTAATTGCTGATTACTGATGGCTGACAACTGACCGCTAACCGCTAACCGCTAGGAATATCGTTCTAGTACCTGCCGCGCCAGATCGGTAGAGGAACGGCCCGCCGCCAGTGGGAGAAGCTCAACCCGCCCTCCGTAGGCTTGGACTGTCTCCGCCTCGGGCAGTTCCTTGCCCCCATGGGCGTAATCGCCGCCTTTTACATATATCTCCGGGCGAAGGGCTTCCACCAGGGGAATGGCTGTATCCTCGGTGAAGACGACCACGTAGTCCACGGATTCCAGCGCCGCCACTAACTCTGCCCGGTCGCTCTGACTTACAATCGGCCGTTGCGCTCCTTTCAATCGGGTTACGGAAGCATCATCGTTAATCCCCACGATCAGCAGGTCGCCCATCGCCCTTGCCTGTCGTAGGTAGCGCGTATGGCCTACATGGAGGAGGTCGAAACAGCCGTTGGTCAGGACAATCCTCTTGCCCTGTTCACGCCAGGAACGTCGAAGAATGCATAGCTCTTCCAGGAGGACCACACTTCCCATCAACCGATCCAGATGGAAGTCACGGCCACCAGCACCACGCCTGCTCCCAGGACCCCGATGAACTCCACCAGAACACTCCGTGTAAGCTGACCCAGAAGGTAGTTATGGAGAGTACCTGTTAGCCCGTAGAATGCCAGTAAGAGGAAGATCCCACCGACCAGCCCCCCCATCGGCCAGTAGTTCAGCCCCCAAGTCACCTCACCCAACATAAGCCCGGATACGGCGGCCGCAAGCCAGGACCGGCGGGTCAGGTTGGGTCCCAGGCCATACAAGGCCAAGAGGAAAGCTACGATTATTATGGCAGTAGCCGACTGAAGGCTGCGCGTCCGGGTGCCATACACGCCGGCGAAATACCCCAGGGCCAGAATATAGACCACCAGGTTGGACGCGAACCGGGCCGAGCTAAAGAAGCGGCTCTGCGGGTCCAGACTGAAGTAGCGTCCTAGCAGAAGGGCGACCAGCAGCACTACGGCAACGCCCAGGGAAACCCACTGCCAGGGGCCTTCCACCTGCCGCAAGAAGACGGAAGCCCCGAAAACCAGCAGGGCCGTTGGACCAGTCTCTATCAGTACTTTCAGGCGGGAGGTATAACCGGGTCCAAATAACCATATTGTGCCGGCAGACGAAACGATGGTTAGGGTCGTGGCGAGGAGCCACCACCACCCGGCGGCAACCAGGGCAACCAGGCCTAGCCCTGTTGCAGTTACGCTTATAACCAGGGTGGCTCTCGCTAGATAGGGAAGACGCTCCGAGGCTAACCCCTTTCCGCTCGCGCCATAGTGGGGCGCAGCCGTGGCTTTAAGGGACTGGCTGCGGCCGCCCGGCGCAGTATCTCTCGGGCTACGACGACGCCGGAGGCGGAGGATTGTATAAGTCCCCTGGTTACCCCTGCGCCGTCACCGGGTGTAAACATATTGTTTATACCCGTCTCCAGGTCAGGGGTTAGCTCCAGGCTGGAGGAATAGAACTTCACTTCAACGCCGTATAGGAGGGTATGGCGGGAGGCTACTCCCGGCGCCAGCCGGTCCAGGGCTGTCAACATCTCGAGGATGTTCTTCAAATGGCGGTAGGGCAGGACGAAGCTCAGGTCTCCGGGCGTGGCTTCCTTAAGGGTGGGCTCAACCACCCCGCGGGCCAGGCGCGCTGGAGTGGAACGGTGGCCCTGTAGCAGGTCCCCCAACCGCTGGACGAGGACACCCCCGCCAAGAAGATTAGCAAGGCGGGCGATATAGCGTCCGTAGGCGATGGGTTCCTTGAAAGGCTCGGTAAAGGTTGTGGAGACCAGCAAGGCGAAATTGGTGTTGTCCGTCTTGCGGTCCGCGTAGCTGTGACCGTTGACGGAGATGACCGGGTCCTCCCCGGCGGTAACCTCCTGGGTAACCTCACCGAAAGGGCACATGCAGAAGGTCCGCACCCTATCGTCGAAGGACTTGGAGAAATACTCCAACTTGGACTCGTAGAGTACACTAGTCAGGTCTTCCATTACGGCGGCCGGTAATTCCACCCTGACCCCCAGATCCACGGCATTCTGGGTCAACCTTAGACCCAGCCGGCTTGCCTCTCTGGCCAGCCAGTCGGCCCCTTCCCGTCCCGGGGCTATGACTAGATAGTCACAGAGGACCTCCTCGCCCTGGCTGGTCAGGACTCCCTTGACCCGTCCGTTCTCGACCAGGACCCGGGCGGCGGACGCATTAAGCCGTAACTCGGCCCGGTCCCGAAGGAAGTCCCGGAGGGCCTTGGATACCTCCAGGCAGTGCTCCGTGCCGATATGTCGGATGGGTACAGGTATTAGCTTGAGATCGGCCTGGGCGGCCCGGGATTTGATGGCTTCTACCCCGTCGCCGGTACCGTAGACCCTACTAGAGGCGCCGAAACGAACGTAGACCTCGTCGGCGTAGCGGATAAGCTCGTGGGTAAGGGGGTCCCCGATGTAGTCGGTCAGGTGCCCGCCCACTTCCGGGGAGAGGGTGAGCTTGCCATCGCTGAAAGCCCCGGCGCCACCCCACCCGCTCACCAGGTCGCAGGGAGAGCAATAGGTACAGCCAACCCCATGCGCCTTCATCGGGCAGGCGCGCTGCTCGATATCCTTGCCTTTTTCGAGGACAAGGACGGAGAGGTCGCTATGGCTGGTTACTTCCAGGGTTGAGAATATCCCTGCTGGGCCCGCCCCAATCACGACCACATCGTATTTATGTGCCATCTGCCACCGTGAGCATTCTACAATGGAGCCTCGGGGCTGTCAAACAGCGGCGGGGGGCGGCCCGTTCACAACGGATACGAGGCGGAATCATTTCTTCAAACCCCATTCGGCGGTACGCTCTCAAGGCTACCGGCTAAGCGGATTGAATGCAAAGCGCTCCCAACCTTGGAGCCGGAAAGGGCCAGCGCTCTCCCGGGACCGGCCCACGACCTGCCGCAAGCTCCTGGCCGGCAGATCGAGTCTATGTAGTAGCGAGGCATGCCTCGCCACTACATGGGGCCGCGATGCTTGTTGGTAACGACCAGATGCGCTTTGGTATATACTATATTGTAGCATGTATAACTGAGGTGCAAGA
>JAUYDP010000445.1 GCA_030691805.1 Dehalococcoidia bacterium
CGAAAGTCCAGTGCCTAGTCGAGAGGTCCTTTGCCTGGAGTGTCCGCTGGCCTGCCATATGGAGGTCTCTATCAGCGAAGAAGGGACTATCCTGAAATGCCCTGGCGCCCGCTGCAAACGCGGCTTGCCTTACGCCCGCCAGGAGATAAAATCCCCTAAACGCGTCCTTACGGTTACACTTCTCACGAAGGGGAGCCGCGCGCCGCTGCTTCCTGTGCGCTCCGACCGGCCCGTGCCCAAAGAGATCCTCCTGGATGCGGCGGTCCTCCTGGCCCACCTTTGCGTTAGCCCACCAATCAAGGCCGGCCAGGTCTTGCTGGCTGACTTGATGGGGACCGGAGCCAACGTGGTCGCCACAGACGACCTGCCGGAAGACGGAGACTTAAACCCCTAGTCTTTTCCGCTGAGCTTCACCCGAAGCTTGAGTATTAGTTTGCCGGCTTATGGACATTACGTAGCCTTTTATTTATTATTGGTTTGTGAAGCAAGTAGCAATATTGGGGTCTTTCGCACTATGGCTGGTCCTGGCCGTGCCCCTTAACTGCCATAATGGACTGATGAGCCAGTGGGCCGCCTCGGGCCATGTTCATCACGTAGAGTCTGCTGATTTCCCTGCTTCAGGTACAGTGGACGGGGCGGTAGATGGGTCCTCCGGTCCGGCGCTTTGCCGGCACCAGGGGTCCTCAGACGGGCTACCTATGGCCTACGGGGGACTGTATTCAAGCACGGAGACCAACCATTCCCATGCATCATTGGAACCTTCCCTGGCCAGGCCGGCGCTCTTGATGATTCTGGCGCCCCACGGCCTATCACCTTCTCCCCCGGAAAAGCCTCCTTCTACCAACGCCTAGTCCCTGAGGACAAGGCCCAGCCGTTTTCCAACTTCATCAGGCGCGAACTGGGCCTGGAAAGACGCTATTTCCAAAGGAGGTAAACGTGCGAATTATTATGGGCTTCCTGGCCCTGTCTCTAGCTCTCTGGCTGGCAGGTTGCGCCCCAGCAGCCGCCCCACAAGCCTTGCCCGTTGCGAGCAAGCTATACGTGGTCAACGAGGATTCGGACAGCATATCGGTGGTTGACACGGCTACGAGCTTAGTGGTGGCTACCCTTCAGCCAGGCCGGCGCCCTCAGGGCATAGCCACATCGCCCGACGGTAAATCCCTTTTTGTGACGCTTGGAGACGAAAACCAGGTTGCGGTCCTGGATACTACAACCAACAAGATCGCCGCAACCATGGCAGCCGGCAAGGACCCGCAAGCCATCGCCGTCACTGGTGACGGCCGGCGGGCCTATGTTACCAACTACGAGTCCAATGATGTTACAGTTCTGGATCTAGAGTCCAGGAAGCCCCTGGCTGCTATTCAGGTCGGGACCAACCCGCAGGCCATCGCGGTTTCCGCTAACGGGGCCATGGTTTACGCCGTTAACCTGCGCTCAAACAGCGTCACCGCCATAGATTCCGCCACCGGCAAGGTAAAGTCAACCCTACCTGCCGGAGAAGGGCCTTACGGCATCGCTCTGACTGCCGACGGGAAATATGCATACGTAGGTGGCCACGGAAGCGCGGGCGGCATGAGCGGCATGAAAGGAATGGACGGCACCGGCAACAAGGAGGCCATGCAAAAGGCGGGCCCCAACAAAGACGTTCGGGTCATTGACCTGGAAGCCAAGCAGATAGCCGCCACTATTACCTGCGGCGTGATGCCGGTGGCGATAGCCCTAGCGGCCGATGGGAAAGCCTATGTGGTAAATCACGGGTCTAACGAGGTCTCGGTCGTGGACACCGCATCCAGGAAGGTCGTCGCCACCATCCCCGTCGGAAAGAATCCTTACGGAGTTGTCATAAGCAAGGACGGACGGCATGTCTACGTTTCCAATAGAGATTCTAACGAGGTATCCGTGATAGATTCGAATAGCTTGAAGGTGGTCGCCGGCATCCCTGTTGGCCAGGGGCCACGGGGCCTGGCGCTGAAATAAGATGAGCAAGGGATCATTCGGCTTGCGCGATATCGCGCTTAGTCACTTGAGACGGCGCAAGACAAGGACGCTCATCCTGGCCATGGGTCTCCTGGTCGGGACGGTCACGGTAACGGCGGTGTCAGCTACTACTCAGGGTCTGAAGACCGACATAAACCGCAAGATGGATGAGTTTGGCGCCAACATCGTAATAACACCTGACTCCGCCGACCTTCTTCTCAGTTACGGCGGGGTAGTAGTGTCGGGAGTTTCCTCCCAGGTGGAAGAACTGAAGGAAGGAGACGCCGCCGCCATTCGGACTATTCGACGCAAGGAGAACATCAACCTGATTGCCCCTAAGCTCTTGGGACTGGCGGACATCGAGGGGCGCAAGGGTACCATTATGGGCGTACGCTTCCCTGACGAGTTGGATATCCGGCGGTGGTGGGACTGGCGTGGTCAGCCTCCCGGGTCTCCGGAAGAGGCGCTCTTAGGTTCACAGGTCGCTAGGGCCTTGGGAAAGGATGTTGGCGACTCGGTTCAAGTCGGGGGCTTCCCTCTGAGAGTGGCCGCGGTGTTAGAGCCTACGGGTACGACAGACGATAGTCTGGTCTATATAGACCTGGCCCTGGCTCAAACGGTGCTGGAAAGGCCGGGAAAGGTCAGCTTGATAGAGGTAAGCGCCTGGTGCTCGGACTGTCCGGTGGAGACTATCGTCCTGGAGATCCAGGAGAAGCTGCCCCACGCCCGGGTCAACGCAATAAAGCAGGCGGTTGCCAGCAAGCTTAGCACCCTGGAGGTAGTGTCCCGTTTCGCTCTGGGCCTCTCCCTGGTCGTCCTGCTGGTAGGCGGCCTGATGGTAATGATCACCATGCTATCCTCCATCGCTGAGCGCACCAGGGAGATAGGGGTCTTCCGGGCCATCGGATTCAGACGGGAGCACATCATGCAGATTATCCTCACTGAGGCATTTACCATCAGTCTGGCCAGCGGGGTGATTGGCTTCGCGGCAGGCACCCTCCTGGCGACGTTAGTTGCGGGGCGAATCGCTGAATCGCCAGTCCCTATCGCCTGGGATCCGGTCCTGGCCCTACAAGTGATTGGCTTGGCCCTGGCCATGGGGTTGGTCGGGGGCCTCTACCCTGCTTGGCGGGCCGCCCGACTGGACCCTGTAACCGCGCTCCGTGCCCTTTAAGGGAGGCTTTCTATGTCGTTTTTCCGTTCCTACCACAAAGGGCCCGTAAGAGAAAACGTAGGGGAGGCTCAGGAGCCTCCTCCACACCCCGTCCTTCCGCCAACCCAGAGGGGGCAAAGCAGCACGCCTCTGCCATATTCGCCCTCTCCGTCGCCGGAGAGCGGGCCGGGGGGTGAGGTAACCCGCCCCTATATCTCATTGCAGCAAGTAACCAAGGTCTACCCCGGCCCGGATGGAGGCGTGCTTGCCCTCAATAACGTATCCCTGGACATCGAGAGGGGAGAATTCGTCGCAATAGTTGGGCCATCCGGATCCGGAAAAAGCACGCTTCTAACCGTCTTAGGAGCCATGAGCCCCCCAAGCTCGGGACGGGTAATCATTGACGGCCTGGACCTGTACCACCTGCCGCCTGAGCAGTTAGCCGATTTCCGGCGGCAGCGCATGGGCTTCGTCTTTCAGCAGCAGCACCTCATTCCCTACCTGACCGCCCTGGAAAACGTCTTGCTGCCTCTAGCCCTCTCGCGATCTGACCAAAAAACCGCCAGAGCGATAGATGCCCTCGGCGTGGTTGGCCTGGAGCATCGGGCCGGCCACCTCCCGGGCCAGTTATCGGGAGGTGAGCAGGGCCGCGTAGCCATTGCCCGCGCCATCGTAAACGAGCCTCTTATCATCCTGGCCGACGAGCCTACCGGCAACCTTGACGCCGCCGCCCGCGAGTCCATCTTCCAACTTCTCTGCTCGTTGAGCGAGAAGGGCCGGACTATCCTGCTGGTCACCCACAGCGCAGAGGCCGCCTCAGCGGCCAATCGAAGGATCTCGCTGCAAGACGGGCGAGTTGCCGGATAGCATGGAAGGCCCGATCAGGAGGCATATCATTTCCCTTGCCCTGGTGCTGGTGGCGCTCTCCGTTATTGCCGCAGGCTGCGACACGGACTCTGGCCCCATCAAGGCCACAGTCAAAGAATATTACGACGCAGTAATAGCGGGCGCCAGGGAAGCCCAACTTGCCCAGTGGCTGCCGGACCGGCAGGCAGATGCCACTAGGGAGGTAGATGCCTGGTCCCGTCGAGATAGACAGGGTCTCAATCTGACCGACGTGCACATCTCCGACGGTCCTGCCAGCGACCAGCGCCTGGTACACGTGACGCTTTCCCTGGACGATAGGGCCAGGCCTGGCGTCCGCCGCTACGAGTCAAAAGTGCTGCTGATGCAATTAGTGGAAGGAGGTTGGCGAATCCGGGACCTTCGATAGATCTTCTCTGCTCTTGGGAGATTTGACTTGCCAGTGGAGACGGAGGCGCTAAAGGGGCTGGCCGAGATAAACCGGTGGTTTATGAAACGCATGATTGAATTCAGGGGGTTGAAGCACGTGACGATCGAAAACGACGCGACAGCGGTGGAGAGCCACAAGGAAGGTTTGCTCGGCATGTATAAAGGCGGCTGCGGATACATGCCGGTCAACGGCGTGATAGCGGAGCTTGGGGCCGTTGCGGCGGATGAGTTTCGGGACGGCAATTGCACGCCATCATACGATGTACTGCGGTTTTTCAAGGAGACCCTGAAGAGCTTGCCATCAAGCGTTGAGGGGATAAGCGCACGACTGGATGGGGCATATTATAATCACAAACTTATAAGATTCATGAGGAATAGGAGAATAGAATTTACGATTACGGGAAAGCTGTCGCCATCGATCATGAAATGGATACTGGCGCTTCCTGATGCAGAGTGGAAGCCTTTGCAGATGATAACGAAAGACGGGATGAAGGACAGCGGGAAGGAATGGGCCGAGATGCCGTGGGTTTCTGC
>JAUYDP010000021.1 GCA_030691805.1 Dehalococcoidia bacterium
GGCCAGCAACGCGGCGCAGAATTCCAGGCTATCGGTGCCGTCAGACTTGCCCCCAAAGGCCCCGCCGACGGGAGGCTTGATGACCCGCACCCGGCTTCGGGAAACTTGTAAAAGGTTGGCCAGGTCCTCCTGGGCGTAGAAGGGCGTCTGGGTAGACGTCCATACGGTGAATCCGGCAGCCGGGTCGTACTGGCCGATGGCCACGTGCGGCTCCATGGGTGCATGGGCTTGAGGCTGGGTGGTAAAGGTGTCTTCCCGCACGTAATAGGCGCGCCGGAAGCCTTCGTCAACGTCTCCCAGGTCCGACATAACCTTATGGCCGATGTTATTCTCGGCATGCTCGTGAATTTGGGGCGCCCCAGGCAGCATGGCCTGCTGGGGGTCGAAGACGGCGGGCAGTTCATCCAGCTCCAGATCTATTAGCTGGATGGCCTCCTCTGCAGTCTCCTGGTCCACGGCGGCCACGGCGGCGATGTCGTCCCCAATATAGCGTACCTTGTCTACGGCCAGGGCCAGTTTGTCCATGAAGCCGGCGGCAAACCCGTATCCGACACCCGCGGTGTCCCGACCGGTTATTACGGCTTTCACCCCCGACAGCCTCGCGGCCCTGGTGGTGTCCAGGCGCACTATCCTGGCGTGGGGGAGGTGGCTGCGCAGGATGCGGCCGTAGAGCATGCCTGGGAGCCTCATGTCGCTGGTGTAATAGCACTGGCCGGAAGCCTTCTGCCGGCTGTCAGAGCGAGGGATAGCGCGGCCAATAATGGGGGACGAGGTCATGATGGGGGTCCTCCAGGTAAGGATAAATCGTTGCGGGCACCCGGCAGGGTACAACCCCCCGCACTACGTCATAAGAGCTAGATCGTCGCGGCCGCCAGTCAGGGGACAAGCCCCTGCACTACGTCATAAGAGCATCAGTCCGCGGTCCCGGGCCCCACCCGGAAGAGAAGGGACTTGATGACCACCGGCACGGCATCCACGTGCTCCAGTTCCTCGCCAATGTCAACGAAATCGAAGTCCTGAAGACGGATTCCATCTATGGAAATAATAGGCTGTTCCTCGCCCAGTTCCTCGGCCAGGAGCCTCCCCATAAGCTTGGCAATATCGGCATCGAACACCAGCACCAGGGGCCGGCCCTGCCGCAGGCTCTTTTTCATGGCGGAGATGACGCCCCTGGTCAGCGCCCGCAGTAGCGGGTAGGCTGGACCATGGGGCCAGTGGATGGCCAGGGCCACCTGGGCTGAGTCGTGCTCCAGGTCGAAGCGCTGGAACGATTTACGGATAGCCCTCTCTACAGTGGCCGCCCCTATCCTCTTTCCCTCTATTTTGGGAGCCAGGACCTGGAGGTTGTGTAATGGCAGGATCCCCCCGCCGGAGAGGAAGATGGTGCTGCCGCTTACCTGAACGGTATACTGGGAAGCCCCGATTACGGTGGCCCGGATTCGCTGCGTGGGCCAGTCCAGCGCCAGATTCCCGGGTGCTTCGTTGGCCCAGGCCCTAATATTCCTACCTAGAAGGCTGCCCAGGTCACCGAAGTCCCGTTCCTCGAAGCCGTAAATATATTCCGATACCCCACCGGAGAATAGCACCTTGTCCACGGGGCCGGAGTAGCTTAGCGGCATGGTTATCATAAGGCTCTTTGTTAGCGGCGAGAGAGGGCGCCTCTCCAGCACCTCGAACAGGCAGTCGGCCAGAAGCAGGGCCATGCCCACCTGGTGCTTCTGAGGCAGTGGCGTATTCTCACGCAGCTCGATCCCCAAGGACTGGGCCACCAGGCGCCCGGCTTCCTCTATCCGGAAGATCCTCCCGTTGCCGTCCATGGCCACCAACCGTGCCCCCACATTAATGGCCGCCGTATCCACTACCTGACCTTCCTTTACGATAGCCACCTTGACGGTCCCCCCGCCCACGTCCACGTTCATCACAGTGGGGGAGACACCGTCTCCCTGGGAGCGGGCCAGAGCCCCGGAGCCGGAGGCGGCCATAATGGCTTCCAGGTTGGGTCCGGCTGTGGCGCAAACGAACTTGCCGCCCTCCTGCGCAAAGAGGGCGGCGATGGCCTCGGCGTTCTCCTTCTTGGCGGCCTCACCCGTCACAATCACCGCGCCGGTGTCCACGTTCTCCCGCCCCATTCCGGCCTCATGGTAGGCGCCCAAGATAAAATGAGAAAGCTTCTCCGTGTCTATAGTGGTCCCGTCCACGTAGGGTGTCAAAAGAACCGGAGACTCGTAGTCCACAGCCCGGTCCACGACCACGAAGCGGCTGGACAGGGCCATCCCCATGCGCCGCAGGGTCAGGCTGGAGAACATGAGGTGAGAGGTGGACGAGCCGATGTCTATTCCTACGCTTCGGAGATGGAGAACGTCCTTGGCCCACATGGGATGGGCCTGTTCCGAGAGATCCTCTTCGCCCTCTTCAGGTCCGAAGTACTCGTCGTGCAAGGTCTACTTCCTTTCGCTAGGCGAGAGCTAGTGTCTCGCCATAGTGGTTTTGCGATATGACATGGCTCATCTTCACTGTGGCCATGCAGTAGCTGAACGCGTGGCAGAAGCGGGGGGGGAATGGGGGGACACCCCCCAAACCCCCGCTCAGGTTCTAGTCTACTTCCTATTGAAGAAGGGGGCCATCTTGGACTCCACGCCCCTCTTGGACAGCTCGGACTCGAAGATGCGCCTTATCTCGGGGTCCTCGTCCTCGTATTCGATCTGGTTTCCGCCAGATTTGACGCTCTCGGCGATGCCGCCGGAGCTAAAGAGCCCGGCCATGCGGAACTTGGCTCCGCCCCATCGCAAGGCCAGGTAACGGGCCGGTGTTCCACCGACATTGAAGTGCTGGTGGAACCACATTTCAGGTGGGACGAACATGCTCCCAGCATGCCAGTCAACTCTGGTCTTAGGGTTATTATCCTTCCAAAGTAGCGAATATCCCTCACCGGAGATTAGGATAACGTGAGCGCCAGGCCCATGCCGGTGTCCCTTTTTGTAGGTCCCCACCGGGAACTCCGAGATATGGGAGCACATGGTGTTATTGGCCAGCTCGAACATAACGTTGGTGCCGCCGGCCCCCCGCTCCTTCCACTCCGTGAGCTTGAAGCTCGGCACATCGGGTATGAAGTTGCTCTCCCAGATCCGCCCCGGAAGGCTCTTCCCGCTGGCCGAGAAGTACCCCTCATCGCCGGCATAACGGTCACTGAAAACGAAGGGGTTGTTGAAGACGAAGTCCAGGTTATGAAAGAGGTTTATGACCGTGGGAGCCGTGGTCACGCTAAAGAGGCGGGCTGGCTGGTCTCCCTGACCATTGAAGTGCTGGCGCCAGGCGTTAAGGGGTGGAGAGAAAAGGCTGCCAGACTGCCATTCGAAGGTCTGTTTAGGGCCGCCCTCGTTCCAGATGGTCGTAGCGCCCCTTCCGCTCAGGACATATATCAGTTCCTCAAAGAGGTATTTCTCGGGTTTGAGGCTCCCTCCCCCCGGTATCTCGCTTACGTAGGCGTCGTTGGTGCCGCCGGTGCCTTCCAGGTTGATGTAGGTACCCAGCCCACCTCGTCGCTTCCAGGGGACTACCTCCACTTGTTTCAGATCGTTGATGTGAAAGCCCCGAACTATGGGGATTCCCTCCGACTGCTGCCATTTATCGTAAGAGTTCTGCATTCCATATGCTTCCTGTCCGGTCTCTGCCATAGATACCTCCTTGCCGTTGATGGGCGTAGTATAACAGAATGGGCCTTATTCGAAAACCGCGCGCGTCTCCTTGGAGAAACGGGATTGCCACGGGTAGGGGCGGTTCGCGAACCGCCCCTACAGATAAGGAATACTGTTACTGCCCCTGGTGATGCCTTGATGCTTGATCAACCCGCCCCTACAGATAAGGAATACTGGTTTACTCTTCCAGCAATTGTGAAAGGGATACCGGCTCCAGCCCTCGGGCCCGCAGGCCCTTGATGATTGCGTCCAGGACCTCGGCCGTCTGCGGGCTGTCCCCGTGCATGACAACGATCGCCCCCGGCGAAGACTGGGTAATCACCCGGTCCCGCACGTCCGCCGCCGGGAACTCCGGACGCCAGTCTACACTGTCCAGCGTCCAAAAGATGCTCCGGTACCCCTGGCCAGCCACTACTCTCAGTACCCGCCCATCGCGCGCCCCAAAGGGAGGGCGGAACCAGGGCTTTGCGCTACGGCCGGTGGCCTTCCGAAGAGACTCCTCCGTTCGCGCCAGTTCTGCAATCATCTCATCGTCAGGTATCTCCGTGAAGTTGGGA
>JAUYDP010000073.1 GCA_030691805.1 Dehalococcoidia bacterium
CTGGCTATCGGAGGGATAGTGGCGGCGCCTCTCGCTGCCTACGTTTGCCGCCATCTGCCCTCTGGAGGCTTGGCTTTCCTTGTTGGGTCGGCCTTGATCGCTCAAAACCTTATGGTGGTGGTCCGTGTTGTTCGCTGAAAGGTGGCGCGGAAGCGCCGGCAGAGAAGCGGGTGGGAAGACCTGGCCAAGTGTTCAGAAATCGCAAATACCAGGAGAATAAGGAGCAGTGCATGACTAGGAGCCTGATTTTAGAAGACCCTACAGAGTTAGTTGATAACCTTACCTTCGCCCAGAAGGTAGACCGCAGCCTTGGGCTGATACGGGAAGCATATGAGGAATACGGCGAGCGGCTGGTTGTCGCTAACAGCCTCGGCAAGGACTCTATGGCGGTCTGGCACCTGGCCAAGCGGGTTAGCCCGGACATAAGGGGCTTTGTCGTCACCACGCGGTACAAGCCCGCAGAGACCATCGAGTTCATGCACCAGCAGGTGAAGGAGTATCCTGAGCTAAAGGTCTTCCGGAATGATGAGCAGATACCGGATGAGTTGTACCGCACAGACCCGGACCGTTGCTGTGATATACTCAAGGTAAGACCCACGAGGCAGGCTATCGAGGAGATGAACGCCGCCTGCTGGGTTACTGGGTTGCGCTGCACCGAGGGGAGGACCCGTACCAATTTCAAAGAGATCGAGGAGCGGGACGAGGGCCTGGTCAAGCTGAATCCCATCCTCGTATGGAGCGAGCGGGAGGTCTGGCAGTACCTGGCAATCTTCAACGTGCCGGTTAACCCCCTGTACTCCCAGGGCTACCGGTCGCTGGGATGCGCCCCCTGCACCCGCATCGCCAGCGGGCCGAACGAGCGCGCCGGCCGCTGGCTGGGCACCAGTAAGTGCGGCGGTGAGTGCGGCATCCACACCAGGCCCCTGAAGTCCGTTAGCGAAGCCAAGTTGAGCGCACAGGCGCTGTGAGCGAGATAAGGGAGGGGGCCATGGCAGTATCCGTTTATATCCCCACTTCTTTTCGGAAGCTGACCGGCAATCAGGCTTCCGTGGAATCCCAGGCCAGGGACGTGGCCGGGCTTCTGGACGAGCTGGTCACGCGATTTCCGGGAATAAAGGGGAGGGTGCTGGATGAGGGAGGCAATATCCCTCGATATATTAACGTGTACGTGAATAATGAAGAGATCGAGACACTTCAAGGGAAGGCGACGCTCCTGCGGGATGGCGACCAGGTCGCCCTGGTGCCGGCCATAGCCGGCGGCGCTCTTCCCTTCAACGAGGAGCAGATACGGCGCTATAGCCGCCACATTATCCTGTCGGAGGTTGGGGGCAAGGGGCAGAAGAAGCTTCTGGCAGCGAAGGTGCTGCTTATCGGAGCGGGTGGGCTAGGCTCGCCCGCGGCGCTCTACCTGGCAGCGGCCGGTGTAGGGACGCTGGGCATCGTGGACTTCGACGAGGTAGACCTTTCCAATCTTCAGCGGCAGTTGTTGCACCACCAACATGACGTCGGAAGGCCCAAGGTGGCCTCCGCTGCCGACGCCATTGGAGAGATCAACCCGGACGTTAAGGTTGTCCCGCACCAGGTGCGCCTCACCTCAGAGAATATCATGGGCCTGATCGCCGATTACGACATAATTGTGGACGGCTGCGATAACTTCCCTACCCGCTATCTGGTCAATGATGCTTGTGTCCTGGCGGGAAAGCCAAATATTCACGGTAGTATATACCGGTTCGAGGGACAGTCCACTGTCTTCCTGCCGGGCCAGGGTTGCTACCGCTGTCTCTATCCTGCGCCACCTCCTCCAGGCATGGTGCCCAGTTGCCAGGAGGCGGGGGTACTGGGCGTGCTGCCAGGGGTCGTGGGCACCATTCAGGCCATCGAGACAATCAAGCTTATCCTGGGAATTGGCGATTCGCTGGCCGGGCGTCTTCTGCTCTTTGATGCATTGGGCATGGATTTCCGGGAGGTACGTATCAGGAAGGACCCCAAGTGTCCCATCTGTAGCGAGAATCCCAGTATCACGGCGCTAATAGACTACGACGACTTCTGTGGTCTGCCTGCCACAGACCATTAAACAACGTCGGTGGGTAAACTTATTTACCGCGGAGAACGCAGAGAAAACGATAGGGTTTCACAGCAAGCAGCCTTTTACGGCTAACCCTGTAAGGGCGGTTCACGAACCGCCCAAACCCGGCGGGAGGTTTAACCGCAGAGAACGCGGAGAACATAGAGAAAACGACAGGGTTTCATGGCAAGCAGCCTTTTACGGCTCAACCTGTAGGGGCGGTTCACGAACCGCCCAAAACCTAATACAAAAATGCCGCAAATGAAGTGGAGGCGAAAATGGGTCTAGAACGGGCCGGAAAGTCATCAAAGGAGGTGAGCTATAGGGAGAATTGATTCGCCTGGATCGGGATGTGGGTGAATTAGAATGTCTGGTGATTAGCGGGTGTCGGAAGCTTGCCCAATTGGCTATAGGTAACGGGTCTGCCGACTGAAGTCGGCGTTAGAGCCACTTAGCGCCGAATTTATTCGGCTGATCGGTAACCCCGAGCCGGCTGATCGGTAACCCCGAGCCGGCTGATCGGTAACCCCGAGCTGGCTGATCGGTAACCCCGAGCCGGCTGATCGGTGACAACGAACCAGTAGCGGTTTGGCCGACAACGAATAGGTTGCGGTTTGGCCGACTGAAGTCGGCGCTACCGTAACCTAACGCCGAATTTATTCGGCTGACCTT
>JAUYDP010000115.1 GCA_030691805.1 Dehalococcoidia bacterium
ACGCTTTATCACTGTCCCAAAGACGGAATCTCACGAAGCTTACGGCGACATGGAGGAGTTCATCGTAACCGTCAAAGACAGGATACTACAGGGTTTGCTCGAAGTCGCGATTGATGGCCGGGGAGCCTTTCGCCGCTTCAAGGACGTCCTGGCCCGCTATCCGAATGAGGAGCAACGGTGGTTTCGTTTCAGGGATGAACGGGGTCGGCAGCGCATACTGGAATGGTTGGAGGAAGAGGGCATCGAGGCTGTTGAGCGCCTCGACAGCATGTAGCATCTATGCTAAGATGTAGTACAGAAGTCATACTGGTACTACCAACCGGATGGGGGAACGTTCGATGAAAGAGCTATTGACCGTAGTTACGCGAAAAGGCCAAATCACCATCCCTGCTGAAATCCGCCGGTCCCTTGGCATTATGGAGGGCGATAAAGTAGCATTGTCGCTAACCGACGGCGAGAAGCCTAAGGTGAGTCTGAGACCTATCCGCTCAGTGGCTGAGCTTACTTTTGGCGCCATCAATGCCCGCAAGCGTCCTGAGGATTTCAAGGAGCTGAGGCGGATCTTTGAAGATGAAATGGCTGCTCGGACTATGTCCAAAGCACCGCCCGCGGATGAAAGTTGATGGCGCCTTTCCTGGATACCAACATATTTGTTCGACATCTCGCCAATGATGATCCCCAGCGTTCACCGGCCTGTCTAGCTCTCATCCAAGCGATCGAGCAAGGACGGATCGAGGCATGGACGTCTGACATGGTCATTGCCGAGATAGTTTACGTCCTGAGCAGCAAGCGCTCATATAATCTCGATCGGGAAACTATCCGTGACCTCCTTCTCCCGATCATCAATCTTCCTGGAATAAAGCTGCCCAGTAAGCGCCTTTACCAACGGGTCTTTGAGCTATACGTCAGCTTGCCCATTGACTACGTGGATGCCTATCATGCTGCGTTGATGGATAGTCGAAAGCGGAACGATCTGTATAGCTATGACTTGGATTTTGACCGTGTCCCTGGTCTGACGAGGCTTGAACCGACGGTTCCCATTGCAGGCCGTTAAATGCACCAAAGCAACGTGAAGCCCTCAGGCTCTACACTCATTCTCCTGGTGGCCTGATACGGCACTAGCTGCCGCAGAAGGACTGACAACCATGGTTGTGACGCCCAACCTAAAAGAAGAGGAAGCCCTCTGGGCCAGGGGGTACCGGCACGTGGCGGGGGTGGATGAGGTGGGGCGGGGGCCGCTGGCCGGGCCGGTAGTGGCGGCCGCCGTGGTACTGCCGCAAGCCGCAGGCTCTTTCTACCACCTGGTCCGGGACAGCAAGACCTTATCCGCGGCCCAGCGGGACCGCCTCTATGAGGAGATAGCGGGCCACGCCCTGGCGTGGGCCACTGCGGCTGTACCGCCGGAGGAGATAGACCGCGCCGGCATCGGACCCGCTACGAAGAAGGCCATGGCCGAAGCTATCGGAACATTATGTCTTAAACCTGACTATGTCCTTGTGGATGCGGTGAAGCTTCCGACCATCGGGCTGCCTCAAAAGAGTATCATCAAGGGAGACGCTACTTGCCTCTCCATCGCTGCCGCTTCGATCCTGGCCAAGGTCTGCCGGGACCGCCTCATGGAGGTAGCGGACCGGGAGCACCCCGGTTATGGGTTTGCCCGGCATAAGGGCTACGGCACTGCCGAGCACCTGGCCCAATTGCACAAGCTGGGACTTAGCCCGTTGCACCGCAAGAGCTTCGCCCCTGTTACAATGGTGGAAGGCGGGGCCAAAGCTGAGCAGCGCCGCCAGATTCTAGGCCGGCTGGGAGAGCGCATCGCCCTGCGCCACCTTAAGGGGCTAGGATATATTATTCGGGAGACCAATTACCGCTCCCTCTGGGGCGAGATAGATATCGTGGCCCAGCAGGGCGACACTCTGGTCTTCGTGGAGGTCCGCTGCCGGACCTGCCTCAACGGTGGGCGGAGGGAATCGCCCTTCGGAACCCCGGAGGAGTCCCTTACCCCTGCCAAAGGTGCCCGGTTGGTGGAGACTGCTCAGACCTACATCCAGACCCATGCCGACCTACCGGACCACTGGCGAATTGATCTGGTAGCTGTAGAGTTAACCCCGGCAGGAAGAATCCGCAGGGTCGAGGTGCTAGAAAACGCCGTTTGGGACACTTAGGCTTTGCCTGTAAAACGGGGGGTTCGGGGAAGTGTCCCCCAAAGACCCAAGATGCTGTTTGGGAGACTAGGAATTGCGTAAAGAAACGGGGGGTTCCGGGGGTGTCCCCCTAAGCTACAGAAAATGCTGTTCGGGAGATTTATAGTTTGCCAATCTATGAGTATACCTGTATAAAGTGTAAGCGCCGGAGCAGCATCTTCTTCCGCAGCTACTCCGAAGTGGCTGATCCGGCCTGTTCCCATTGCGGGAGCCAGGAGATGAGACGCCTGGTATCCCGATTCGCCGTCGCCAAGTCCGAAGAGGCCCGTCTGGACGATATGTCCGACCCCAGCCAGCTCGCCGGTGTGGACGAGAACGACCCTCGCAGCATCGCCCGCTGGGCCAGGCGAATGGGCCAGGAGATGGGCGAGGAAATGGGGCCGGATTTCGACGAGATGGTGGACCGCATGGAGGCGGGCGAGATGCCTGATGACATGGACGGCGGTGGGGGTGATGATGGGGATGATGACCTTGATTAGGAGCAGCGTAGAACGTATCATTGACGCCAACCTGGACCGGGCTAGAGAAGGCCTGCGGGTCCTGGAGGACATGGCGCGCTTCGCCCTGGACGATGCTAATATATCGGGCAGGTTAAAGGATATGCGCCACCGCCTGGTACTGAAAGACATGGCCTCTGATTTACTGACGGCTCGGGACGCCGGAGGGGACACAGCCGCTTTCCTGAATACCCAAGAGGAATCAGCAAGGCCTGACCTCTTCTCGGTCCTGGAGGCCAATGCCAAGCGGACCCAGGAGTCCTTGAGGGTGCTGGAAGAGATGGGCAAGCTATTGCCACAGACAGTCCCCTTTAAGGAGTTGCGCTTCGCCCTGTACGATGTAGAAAAGGAGATGGCCTCCCGCCTTCTGCGCCGGGAAAAGGCGGCAGGAATCAAAGGACTGTACGTAATCATAGACGGCCAGGCCCTGCGTGGGAGGACCGAGATGGAGGTGGCCAGAGCGGCCATCGCCGGGGGGGGCAGGGTCATCCAGTTCAGGGACAAGGTACGCGAGAAGGGACTGCTGCTTCCTTTAGCCGTGGCCCTCCGGGAATTGTGCGCGAGAGCCGGGGTTATCTTCTTGATAAACGATCATCTGGACCTGGCGCTGGCGGCCGGAGCCGATGGCGTCCACGTGGGGCAGAAAGACCTGCCGGTTAACGTGGCGCGTCGTCAGCTTCCGGTGGACGCCATCGTGGGGTGTTCCACCAACAACCCGGACGAGGCACGAAGGGCGGTGGAGCAAGGCGCCGATTACGTGGCGGTGGGAGCGCTGTTCCCTACCTCTTCCAAGGCCGACATCCGCCCAGCCAATCTCCAGGTGCTGGCTGCGGTGCGGCAGGCGGTTACCCTGCCCATCGTAGGAATTGGGGGCATCAATGCAGGCAACGCCGCTTCGGCCATGGCGGCCGGCGCCGATGCGGTGGCGGTCATCAGCGCCGTCTGCTCAGTGTCCGACCCGGAGTCCGCCGCTCGCGCCCTGGCAAAAATAGTTTCAGACACCCGAACTGGAACATGACAGCCCAGAGGCGGTCTCAAGTCCGCCGCTCGTGACCTGGCTAAAACAATTTCGAACAACGGTAGGGGCGATTCATGAATCGCCCCTACGGAAGATATGTAAAGAAAGCATTTGGCTGATTTAGAGGATATTACCAATA
>JAUYDP010000202.1 GCA_030691805.1 Dehalococcoidia bacterium
GTAGCAGGCGTACTTCTTTACCTCGTATTTGATTACGTTCACATCGCTGATGGCCTCGGCCTCCGGGACGTCCCGGATACCGACACCCGCCCAGTTCTTGATGGGTGTATCGCCCCGCATGGAGTTAGCAGCAACGCTACCACAGGTCCCGAACTTAGAGAAGCTGTCGAAGAGCCGTCCCGCCATGTCCTTCTGCCACTTGCGCCTCAGCTCGCTGGTCTTCGCTTTGTCCGCCAGAGGAACCGATAGATTCCCCCGGGCTACCACCGCCTTGATGCGCTTCGACCCCATAACCGCCCCGAGGCCGCAGCGGGCGGCCGTGCGCCCGTGGTTGTTGACGATGGCCGAGATCAGGGAAATCTTCTCGCCGGCAGGGCCGATGCACGCCACCTCTACGTTCTTGCCGTATTCGGCCTTCAGCCGGTCCTCGGTCTCTACGGCATCCATCCCCCAAAGCTCGGAAGCATCCTTCAACTCGGCCTTACCGTCGTCGAGCAGCAGGTAGACGGGCTTCTCGGAGATGCCCCGAAAATAGGCTGCATCGAATCCGGCGAACTTCAGTTGGGGGCCGAAATATCCGCCCGAGTTGGCCTCGCCCCAGGCTCCGGTCAGTGGCGACTTGCCCACTGCCATGTAACGGGAGCCCGAGAGGGCGGGGGTGCCGGTTAGAGGACCGGTGGTCAAGCCGAGGGTGTTCTCGGGACCGAGCGGGTCAATTCCCGGCTTGATCCAGTTATAGAGCAGCCGGGCGCCCAGCCCGTTTCCACCGATAAAGTCCTTAAGCAGTTGCTCTTCGGGCGAGAAATCATCAATTGTTCCAGAGGAGAGGTCAATCATTAGACTCCGCCCCATATAACCACCAGTCATCGTCTTCGCTCCCTTTTTTGGTTATATTAACGAGGTAATGCCAAGAAGTCTGGCAGCATTCGCTCCGAAGATCATTCCCTCCTCACGTTCGGTAAGGCCTAACGCTTTGATATCCCTGGTGGC
The DNA here is from genome assembly GCA_030691805.1 of Dehalococcoidia bacterium. Taxonomy (GTDB): domain Bacteria; phylum Chloroflexota; class Dehalococcoidia; order JAUYDP01; family JAUYDP01; genus JAUYDP01. The sequence goes on from JAUYDP010000202.1 coordinate 991, forward strand.
TTGCTCTACGCCTCCCAAAGGAAAGGGATGGTCGCTCCCCAGCAGTAGGTGTTCCGGCCCCAACGTTTCGTAAGCGCACCGGAGGGCTGGCCCGTGGAAGCAGAGTCCATCTGCCCGTACCAACCCTTGTCGAACGGGTCGGAGGACGCCGCCCCGAGTCTGGATATCTCCTCCAGGTATTCCTGGGGATAGAAGTGGGCGTGGATATCTATCTTCACGGCTTAACTATGCCCAGTATACCTTGCATAAAGTACCCCTCATGTCCGGCGCTCCTATATAGGGGTCATTGTGCTTGTTGTCTATCAGGATGTTAGCGTTGGCCCCTGTCGGACCGGCGTCCACACAGGGAGCTTCAGCGCAGTGCGTGCACTGCTTGGGGAAGTACAGAGCGGTTATCTTCAGAAAGACCCCCACCGGTCCCACCGTGAGCACAGGGTTCCAGGTAAGCCCCACCGGCAGGTCGTGCTCCTACTTGCAAGCCACCTTACAGGCATGACACCCCACACACCTCTGAAGGTCTATCACCATGGTGTACTGCTTCGCCATTCCAACTCCTCCGTCCACTTCCCCCAGGGTGGATGGGGTTTCGAGGGGAAATTATATACAATCTACAACGGACAATGTTGACTGTCAAGGCAGAGGGAAAGAATGTGGGATAAGCGGATAGGAGGGGCTTTCTAGCCACTCCGACGGGCCTGGAAAGGCCCGCCTATCGTACGAAAAAAGGCGTCTTTCAGTGCTCTTAGGATTGACTTCCGCAAGTCCCGCAGATAGGTCTCGAGTGTTGGGTTCCCAGGCCCCAAGGGTTGCACCCCTGGAGCCTGGGAAGAATGGGGCCGAAACACAAAATGACAGCGCCTATTTGATTATTATCGGGTTCCCATTCTTTACCTGGACCAAGGTCATCGCCTCGGGTGAATAGCCCTCGTGGTCCTGCGGAGTCATGTTATACATCCCAAAAGGCCCAATGTAGCCCTTGGTTTGCTCCAAGGCATCCCTCACCTGGGAACGGGCCTTCGCCAGGTCCGAGAGGTCCGGGTTGGCGCGCTTAACGGCATTGACCAAGAGCATATAGGCGTCGTACCCCTGCGCAGCCGAGAACTCCAGTCCCGTATATCTGCTGCCATATTTGGCCCGCATTAGCTTATCCAGATCAGCGGCGGGTTTCTTCTGGGGATCGCTATCCGGAAGCTGCTCCCAAACATCCGGCTTCATGGCGCTGAAGATACCCCCCTCCAGACCATCCCGCAGCTCTTTGACCTTCATAATGGTGGCGGTTAGCAGGGGAGGCACCCCGAGGACCGGTATGGTAAAGCCGAGCTCCCGCGCCTGGCGGATAGACATAGCCGCCGCCGGGTCAGCGCCGACCACCACCAGGGCCTGGGGGTTAGCCGCCTTGATCTTGGTCAGTTGGGGCTTCATATCCGTATCCGTGGGATTATATTCCTCTTTGGCCACCGGGTTCAGTCCCTCCTTGGGAGAGGCCGCTTCCATGTATTTTCGGGCTTCCCTGCCGTAGCCGGCCGCCTGGTTTAGCCATCCGAAGTTGACCAGGGCCTTGGCCTTCATGTAGGTGAGCAGCGCCCCTACCTGGAGGGGTTCTCCCGGCGCAGTCTTGAATATCCACTTCTTGGGTGGGTTCAGCAGGGCATTAGTGGAGCCTTGGGTAATCCAGGGCACCTGAGCCTCTTCTACGATTGGGGCCTCCGCCATGGCGATGCCTGAGGCTGATGCCCCAATGAGGGCCAGAACCTTGTCATCGTTGATGAGCTTCTTCATGGCCAGGACGGCCTTGGATTCATCGGACTCGTCATCGTAGGCGATGACCTTGACCTGGCTGCCGTTGATGCCTCCCGCCTTATTGGTCTCCTCCTCCATCAACATGACCGCGTCCCGAAGGGGCGCCCCGATAACGCTGGCGTACCCGCTGAAGGAGGCCACCAGCCCTATCTTAACTGGCTCCTTGGCTGCGGGAGGCTTGGTGGGCGCCTGAGTGGGCTGAGCAGCCGGCGCCTGAGTGGGCCGGGCGGCAGGCGGAGCGGTTGTGCTCTTAGCCAGGGGAGCAGCCGTGGGTGTGGGGGCCACAGACGGAGCACATGCCCCGGCTACCAGCGCCAGCGCTATAAGGCCCGCGGCCAACACGGCCAGCGAATGAAACCGGCTATACCTCTTCTTCATAGCCTCACCTCCATTATTTATTTATAATTTCTTAAAGAACTTTAGGAAGGCAATGGAGCAACAGAAATCTCGCCTTTTCAAGACCAGCAGGGCTTGTCCTCCAGGTAGAGCCAGCAAAGAGGACAAGCCACTCGTATTCACGACGCTTTTTGTAGACCCTGGGGCCTCTGGTCTGGCGACATAGCCGTATGCAAATCGGCACACCACGCATCTATTTGATTCAGGGAACG
>JAUYDP010000015.1 GCA_030691805.1 Dehalococcoidia bacterium
GTTCCTCTACCGACCTGGCCCGGCAGGTACTAGAACGCTATCAGTAGTCAGCTATCAGCTATCAGCGGTCAGTTGTCAGTTGTCAGTTGTCAGTTGTCAGTGGTCGGTGGTCAGTAATCAGCAAATAGCAGTCAGGGTTGAAGTCAGCCTTGACCCTTGACCCTTGACCCTTGACCCTAGACCCTTGACCCTTTTTTATGGGAATAGCTAGAGCAGCCGTTATCATCATGCTGGGCAATGCCTTGAGCCGCCTGCTCGGAATGGTCCGGGAGATGGTCATCGCCGGCCTCTATGGCGATAGCAGCTTCACCGACGCCTTTACCGCAGCATCTCGCGTCCCCACCACGGTATATGACCTCTTGATCGGAGGCATGATCGCCGCGGCCCTGATCCCCGTCTTCTCGGATTACGTTTCGCAGGACTTGAGAGACGAGCTAGGCCGGTTGGTAGGCACGCTTGTCGCTTTGATTAGCATGGCTTTAGCCGTGGTAGTGGCTTTTATATACTTCGTGGCGCCCTGGGCTATGGAAGTGTTTGGCTATGGCTATTCGCCGGAGGTGCAAACACTGGCCTCTGGGCTACTCCAGGTAATGGCTCCATCCCTACTCTTTATGGGGCTGGCTGCGATCTTCACCGCCTTCCTCTACTCAAAGCGCAGTTTTACCTTCCCGGCCTTTTGCGCCGCCTCCTACAACGCTGGCATTATTCTAGCCGCCCTGGCTCTTCACTCCTATATAGGGGTGACCGGGCTAGCCATAGGTGTGCTTTTGGGGAGCATCCTACAAGTGGTAGTCCAGCTTCCAGCCCTAAGAGGCGCGTCCCTACGCCCTCGTCTTGACTTCCGCCACCCGGCGGTGCAGAAGATAGTCCGGCTTTACACCCCAGTAGCCTTGGGCCTCGTTATCTCAACGGTCGGGGTAGCTATAGACACCAGCCTGGCATCCCGAACCGGCGAGGGCGGCCTGTCGGCCATGCGCTTCGCCACCACCCTGGTCCAGCTCCCCCTGGGGCTGATAGCCACGGCGATGGCCTCCGCTATTCTTCCCACGCTCTCCCGCTATGGACCGTCGGTGCTTTCCGGAACAGCGAAAAGCGAGCTGGGTGAGTACAAGTCCTATGTCGCCCTGGGCATAAAATTGGTGTTTATGGCCATTATGCCCGCCGCCGTGGCACTGGTCCTTCTGCGCGAGCCCGTGGTCCATTTGCTCTTCCAGCGGGGCAACTTTGATTCCGAGGCCACGCAGCGGACGGCTCTGGCCTTCCTGGGATACGCTCCAAGCCTGCCGGCCGCGGCCATAGACCAGATGCTTATATTCGCCTTCTATGCGCTGAAGAACACCCTGGTGCCGGTAGTGGTGGGGCTTATGGGTGTGGGCGTTTACCTGGCCGTGGCCTTGCCGCTCATCACGCCCCTGGGGTTCTTCGGCCTGACCATCGCCAACTCAGCGCAGATAGTGTCTCACACCTTTGTCCTTCTGGTCCTCCTCTGGCGGGTTTCCGGCGGCCTATCTAACTTGGGCCTCGGGGCAACCCTTCTGAAAGTACTGGCGGCCTCCCTGGTCATGGCCGGGGTTATCCTGGGCGTAGAGCAGGCTTTCCCGACCTGGGCGAAAGACACTACTACACTGGGCATTCTGGGCTACGTCGTTGGAGCCGGGGGAGCGGGCCTGCTGGCTTACATAGCCATTGTCCTCCTCCTGCGATTGGAGGAGGCCTGGCGGACCTGGCGCATTTTTTGGGCACGCCTGCGCCGGGTGGTCTCGGCTTCGCCGCAGGCGTAATAACCGCGGGGCTGGGCGCAATCATGAGGGTTGATGAAATATCTGCGTACAGAGCCGTGGAAGCAGTAGCCATCCACGTAAGGGCGACCCGGTGTGGTCGCCCTGGGCGGAGTGGCGCGGCCCTGTGTAACCGCCTGGTCGGGACTACCTGGAGGACACCCAGCCCAGTCCAAGGGCGACCACCCAGGGTCGCCCCTACGTACGGCAAATGCGCCTGTCCTGCCGACCCGGCGAGGGTATACCCAATTTATTTTATTTATCAAGCTTCATATTTCGGGGCGCTTCACGCTCGCACCGCCCCGCCTTTACGCTAAGATCACTATGTATGATAATCGTGATGCTAGCGCAATTGCAGAATTCACTCAACCCTCCGGGAAAAGAAGAGGTGCCAGGCACGTGGAAAAGACCATTGGCGCCTATGAGTCCAGACGGCGTTTTGGGCAACTTATCGAGGAGGCCTTCTATAGACGGGACCACTTCATCGTAGAGCGGGCTGGCCGGCCCATGGCAGTAATCGTCTCTATCGACGATTACGAGCGCTGGCAACGGCTAGCCAAGGCACGCTTTTTTAGTATGCTTGACGCGGTTTGGGGCCGCACCGAAGGCGTCCCGACCGATGAGCTTGAGAAGGACGTCGACGAGGCCCTCGCCAGCCTCAGGGAAGAGCTACGCGCCCAAGAAGGCCCTCGTTGGTCGCATGCGCGGCGCCTTGAGCCCACTACTCTGTCTCTCCCTACTCGTGGGCATGCTCCCGCCAGCGCAGGCCGGACCCCTGTACAGCGGGACGGGCGCTGAGCAGCAATCGCCACCTAGCCGGACGGGGGATCCTGTCAGGTTATGCAGGCTGTGGGCAAAATAGTGTCAAACGACACAGGGTCCAGCGCCGCTGGCAGGCAGCCGGCCGACCCCCCTAGGCCCTGCCTCCGGACCCAGCGGTCGCCCCTATCACAGCCCTCGCGGGCCTTACGCCCCTCTCTTATGGGCAGACGGTGATCGGCACCATTGCGACGGCGGCCCAGGTGCTCACCTACACCATTGGAGCTACCGCGGGCGACCGCGTGCTGGTGAGAATGAGCGGCACGAGCGGGAACGTTGATCCCGAGTTGCGAGTCTACGGCCCCGACGGCGCCCTGGTCAGCGGCTGCTCTGCCTACACGAACCCCGGGTACGTGGGACCCGCCGAGGTCCTCTGCTCCCTGAGCGCCACCGGCAGCCACGCTATCCTCGTCGGAGACTATGGCGGCGATGACACGGGAAACTACAGCCTCTCCGTCAACTCAACGACTCCTTAGTACGCCGCGGACGCAAGACGCAAGCCAACCCTGGACGGGTCTCCGTCTGTCGTCCACCCGTTCCTGGTGGAACCTCCCGAGACAGCCGTTCCACTTGAAGCGGCTTGATGACATACTCGGGGCGAGGTGATATGATTTAGTCAAATACGTGCGGAGGTGTGCAATGGAACAAGACCCGCTTCCACCACCGGTCCCACCTACCCCAGAGCTCCCACGTCGTGAACGCTCCGGCGCCGTGGCAGGTATCATCATCATCCTCGCAGGTATCTTCTTCCTTTTGAACAACCTGTTCCCCGGCGATGTGGGGCCGGCCTTTCTGCTACTGATGGGGGT
>JAUYDP010000299.1 GCA_030691805.1 Dehalococcoidia bacterium
GTGCCCACCGTGCGTCGCTCCGACGATTGCCCCAACTGCCGCCGCAGCGAGGTCGACATGTGTCTGTACGGAAGGGTAACTACTCAGCCACAAAGTCACAAAGACACGAATTCACGCTCTGAAAGAGGCGTATATTCCATAACTTTCTTTGTGCCTTGGTGTCTTAGTGGCTGAGTAGTTACGTTTGCGTGGACCGTCCAATACGGGGAACGAGTAGTTGAGTATGGATCGGGCATATATTTTGGAGGCGATGTTAGATGCCAGGCTGGTGGCGGTAGTGCGGGCTGGGACACTTGCGCAGGCCCGCCGGGCCGCTCAGGCGGTGATGGAGGCTGGCTTTCGCCTCGTAGAGATTACCTTCACGGTGCCGGATGCCCCGGCGCTAATTGAGGAGTTAGCTCATACGGCTCCGGACGGGGTGCTGGTCGGCGCGGGTTCGGTGACCAACGGAGACCATGCGAGATTAGCCATCGGCGCAGGCGCAAGATACGTGGTATCTCCCATCAGGCAACTAGACCTTGTGCGGGTCTGTCACCAGGTTGGGGTGCCCTGCATTCTCGGCGCCCTGACAGCCACGGAGATAGTGGATGCGCACAGGGCTGGAGCCGACCTGGTAAAGGTCTTTCCTGTCGGGCTGGTTGGCGGGCCTCGTTATATCCGGCAAATATTAGGGCCGCTTCCGGGGCTTTCACTGATGGCCTCTGGGGGGGTTAACCTATCTAATTTTCAAGACTTCCTGGAGGCTGGGGCACGTTGTCTGGCCCTGGGGAGTGACCTGCTCAATCCCACATTGGTAAAAGAGGGAGACCATGCCGCTATGGTCCGGCGCGCCCGGGAGTACTTGCGGGCTTTAGAAAAAAGTTGAAGTGGTCTCCCCCGGTTCATAACTGCTGCAATAATTCCTTAACTATCTTTGCCGCCTCGTGGGCGCTCCTCTTTATATCCCTGTTCAGGCGCCAGAGGCGGGCTGCCAGGGCTGGATGTCTCAGGTGGTGAGACGCGAGTCCTAAACCGCCCCTCTTCCTTGCCAGGGCCAGGCAGGCCCAGTCCCACCGGGCCAATTCGGGGGCATAATCGCTCAGGGCGCGAACCACCAGGAACGGCGTCCCAGCCCGTGCGCAGACCTCTCCCACGGCGGCTGCTTCCATATCCACCGCCGTGGCACACAGCACCTTCTGAAACCATTCCAGGATGGGTATAGATGTCACCAGCCCGCGTACACTGACCAGAAGGCCTCCCAACACCTCGGAGCGCGCCGCCGAAAAGGCGGCCTGCCGCAGGTCCTTGTCTACGTTGAATGCGGGGCCTATGGCGTCCATGTCAGTTGGACCCTGAGTAATCAAGCCGGCATTGGCGACGGCATTATAGGCGCGGACATGTTGTGGCAACACCAGGTCCCCAGTCCGATTTACGGAAGCGAGTCCGCCGGCGACACCACAGACGATGATGCGCTCCACATCACATTCATCGAGAAGGTAGCGGGTGGCTTCCGCGGCGCGCCGGAAACCGACGCCGGAGCAGGCCAGGCTAATCTGGCTACCAGCGTTTCGCCACTGGTAGACATCAAAACTGCGACCCCGGCGCTCCGACTTAAGGGCAGAGGCAGGGACGAGCGGGTTCGCCTCCACCGGCATGGGTGCGATGATGCCGGTGTGACTCATCCCACCTTGGCGCCATTGGGGACCGGTTTATCCACTGTTAGCAGGCCCAGGTCGCCGTCTGGCCCCTGGGCGGCCAAGAGCATACCCTGAGAGGTGACCCCTCGGATCACCGCGGGCTGCAAGTTGGCAACCACCACTATCTGTTTCCCTACCAGGTCCTCGGGGTTCCGGTGTTGGGCGATGCCGGCGACCAGGGTCCGCTTTTCCTCTCCCAGGTCAACCTCCAGCAAGAGCAGCTTCTTGGCGCCGTCAACGGGCCTGGCCGAGACGACCTCCCCGATGCGGAGGTCCAGGAGGGAGAATTCTTCTATAGTGATCATAGTGTGAGTTTTCCTTTCCTGCGTCCATCGCCCGGTCAGGCGATTGCCTCCGACCAGACAGCATTCAAACCCGGTCTCCAGGAGTGAATGGTTTGTGGACATAGTATCCCTAGCCTATGGCCATCCGTTGAGAATCAGGTGTCTTCTACACTTGCCCCTGCTCCCATGCCCGTGCCCGTGAGGCCTGTGGTATTACATGTGACGGCCGGCCGGCCGAGCCATCAAGGACAACCACAAGAACCCCGGCGTCCGCGCCCTCCGGACAAGCCGCGGCGCTACGTCCCCTGCGGGGGCGAAGCGCCGCCTTGCCAGTTGTGCCAGGAGTCCGGTCTAAGATCTTATCGGCAGGCCAGTATGAGTTCGGTTTTCACTCCCGGTTTCAGAAACCCATCCTCCCCAAGTTCATCGGTCCGCCGAGGCCTATCGCGCCCAGAAGGGCTGTCGCTATCAACATGACCACAAACCCGATGATGGCCGTGATGACAGCTTTGCCTGTGGTCACGTCCAGGGCCTCGCGGATGCCGATAACCATGGCTACCAGGGCCCACACTGAGCCGACAAAAGCGATCAGGGGCCCGAGACCGGGGATGAAGATGAAAAAGCCCAGGGCACTGGGGGTGTAGGCAAATCCCAGGCACCGCA
>JAUYDP010000404.1 GCA_030691805.1 Dehalococcoidia bacterium
GCGCCGCGCACCTCGTCAACGGTCATGCCGTAGGGCAGGACTACTTCAGGATAGAAGCCCTTAGGATCAAGGACGGGACGCCGGACGAATGGGGAATATTCGGTCAATATGCGCCCCCTAATACTCCGTCGCCGAAACGAACTTCCACCGCGGGAGCTTTAGGGCCGGGACCCGGTTGTAGGCGAAGTAGCCGCCTTCCAGCCTGGTCTCACGGCCGATAAGCTCTACCTCTTTTAGGGCGTCTACGTAGCTCTGGGTGAAGCGGAGGTTCTTGATGGGCCGGGTGATCTCACCCCTCTCCACCAGAAAGGTGCCGTCCCTGGTCATGCCGGTAACCGCAACCGTCAGCGGGTGAAGATGCCGGGTGTAATGGAACCGGGTTACCCAGATGCCCCGCTCCACACCGGCCAGCATTTCCTCTTTGGTAGCCGTCCCGGCACCCATGTACAGGTTCATCGGCAAAGGACCATTGCTATTAGGAAGAGGCAGCGCATGGCCCGTGGAGTGCTTCCCTTCCTTTTGGGCGGTATAGCTGTCGTAACATACAGCATTGGCAACACCTCGCGAGACAAATTCCACCTTCTCCTTGGGAACGCCTTCGTGATCGAAGGGCGTGGGCATGGTTCCCTCACCCAGTCCATCGTCCCAGATGCTAACTTTGGGGTCCATGATCCGCTGCCCGAACCGCCCGCCCATGAAGCTGCGTCCTTCCTGGACGGCGGCAGCCCCGAATCCCAGGAAGCCCAGGAAGTCCAGGATATCGCTGACGGCGTACTCCTCCAGGATCACAGGGTACTCCCCAGGCTTTAGGTCTAAGGGGTTAACGCTTCTCAACGCCTTGTCCACCGCCTCTCGGGCCAGCGCCTCCGCGTCTATTTGCGATGCATCCAGTGTGAAATAGTCGGCATATCCGGAGCTCGAGTCGGCCATAACCACAATATTGATGTCGGCCATGGCCTCGGGATGGTAGGCATATACGCCAAGGGTGTTAGCCACTGCCAGCTCTGTTACCTCGACCTGAAGGGCGCCTGAAGCCACCAGGCCCTTTTCCCTGGCCCGCCGGCAGATAATTCCAACGACCCGCGCTCGGCGTTCCGGACCGAAGGCCAGTGTGTCGGGAAGCATGGCCTCCACTTTTCGGACCGCGATTGGCCCTGGCAGCGATACAAAGTCGGGGTTCTCTACCTGGTAGCGGGCGATTTGCTCGGCACGCTCCACAATCCGCCGAAGTCCCGCCTCAGAGACATCGTTTCCTTTTGCCACACCAATCCGCTTCCCGATGACGGAACGAATAGTCAACTCTGTTTGCCTCTCCGTCACGTTTTGATGGATGACGTTGTTCGCAAAGCGGGTCAACGCCGAGTCATTGGACTCCAAGACGACCTCAGTCTGGTCGGCCTTGCTCAGGGCCAGGACCCGCTCCAGGAGCCGTTTGATCGCTGCCTCCCCTAACAGACGTCCGCTCATCTTCAAATCACCCCCACCCTTACGTTGCGGAAGCGAGAGGGAGCGGTGCCGTGGCCCACCCCGGCAGTTTGTGAAGGCTGGCCTTTGCCGCAATTGGGTGTGCCCCACAGGTTCCAATGGCTTCGATTGCAGATGGCATCGCAACTCGCCCAGAACTGCGGGGTGATGCCCGTATAGGTAGCGTTCTTGAGCATGGCCCCTAGCTTCCCTCCTTTGATCTCCCAGGCTATCTCTGTCCCAAACTGGAAGTTGAGGCGCTTATCATCAATGCTCCAGCTCTTGTTAGTCTGCATGTAGACCCCCTCGTCGGTATCGGCTATGAGGTCGTCAAAGGCCCAATCTCCAGGCTCCAGGGTAACGTTAGTCATGCGAATAAGAGGGATTCGGTTCCAACCGTCGGCCCGCATAGTGCCATTGGAAGCCAGGCCCAGGGTCCGGGCGGTCTCTCTAGATGTCAAATAGCCTACAAATATGCCGTCGCGCACGATGGGCGTCCTCTGCGCCGGCGCCCCTTCGTCGTCAAATCCGAAGGTGCCCAGCCCTCCTTCCAATGTGGCGTCGGCCGTTATGTTAACCAATGTTGACCCATAGCGGAAAGCGCCCAGCTTCTCCGGGGTCAGGAAGCTTGTTCCGGCATAGGACGCCTCTGACCCCAGGACCCGGTCCAGCTCGATAGGATGCCCGCAGCTCTCGTGAAGCTGTAAGGCAAGTTGTGTAGCATCGAGGACCAGGGTGGTTACGCCGTGGGGACAGGGCTTGGCCGTCAGCAGGGCAACCGCCTCCTCGGCCAGGCGTTGACCGTTGCCCGGCAGGTCCTGGGCCTGGACGAACTCGTAACCGCCGCAGCCGTGGTGCCTCCCGACGCTATTGGGATAACTACGGTTCTGCACATCGCCGTTGCCCTCTGCCATGGCCTCTATGCCACATCCTACCCTGGTGATCTCCTGCTCTATCAAACTGCCTTCGGTGCTGGCGAAGCTCTTGTTCTCTCGAGTCAGCTCTATGGCCGATTCCGCCACTCGAATCCCTTTGACCCTGCGCATGGCCTCGTCGGCAGCCAGGAGCAAGCCGATTTTATCTTCAAGGGAAACCGAAAAAGGGTCTATGCGGAAAGGTGTCTGGTAACGGCCAACGGTGCGAAGGGGAGGGCCGATATCAACATCTCCCTGCTTGACCCTGGCCGCCGCTCGGGCAGTCCTCACCGCCAGGGCCGCCACCCGGTCTAGCTCCTTTACTGTGACCCGCCCGCTGCTGGCGAAGCCCCAGGCCCCGTCCGCAATCACCCGGACCCCGAACCCCTGGCTCTCACCGATGGCCAGCACCTCTACTTTGCCATTCTTCACGGTGATGGATTCCTGTCTGGAATGGATCAGGCGAATGTCCGCAAAAGTAGCCCCGCGGGCTTTCGCCGTATCCAGGGCTCTGGCAGCCAAGTCTTTCATATTTCTCGCCCCGCTTCACCAAAGATTGCGTATAAGAAAAGCATATCACAGGAAATCAACCCCATCGCTAACGGGGTATAGGGAATTCACCTCTTGTTAGCTTGGAGAGGACTCTTAATCCATAGTGCTAGCCTTCGAGCGCCTCATAGTGGCCCACTCGAGGCTCGCCTTCGAGCATCGGCAAGAGAGCCAGAAGAGGTTTTTGGGCCTCCTGGTTCCTGCGAAGCTGGAGGACCATGGCGCCGTGGCTCTCGCGACTGTCCCACCGGGAGTAGACCAGATACTGGTCCGAGTCGTCCGGGGAGCGGGCCACGCGGGCTTCCAGACAACCCCTGGTCCGGACCATCAGGGAGGCATGGTCACGCAGGTGGGCCAGAGCAAGCCTTCCCTGGCGCGCCTGGAATTTGTACATCTCTGTTCGAATTATCATTCTCTTTCTCTTTTCAACTCATTAGTCTCCACGACCTCCCGAACTCCATGCTGGAGACCATCAGCCCCTTGAAAAAATCTTCGTTCCTAAACGGTCTCATATTTGACCCCTTCGAACTCATAAGCTAAAATTAAGTTGAAACCTGCGTTCGGGAGGCGGTCATGCCGCTATATGAATACGAATGTGCTTCCTGTAAGCTTATATTCGAGTTGCTAAAGTCATTTGGGTGCGCTGACGAGGGGATCTGTTGCCCCCGTTGTAATCGTAGCGCCCGGCGGAAGCTCTCAGTCTTTGCCTCTTTCTCCAAGGACTCCGGCGGGCAGACCAGTCGGGTAGCAGGCAACGGTTCAGGTTGCAGCTCATGCTCCAGCTCGAACTGCTCCACCTGCGGCTCTTAAAGCGCTGGCGCACTACCTCTTCACAAACACATTCCCTATCCTTCAAGAGGTTACTGCGAAGTCGTCGGAGGGTATCTCGATCCAAACTTCAGCTAGTTATTCAGCCTGCCTGGCAAAGCGGTAAACGTACCTTCCCTGGTAAACCGGGAGGATCATCCGGGTAACCCGTATTACGGTGATTCGGCTATCCGGGTAAGTGTGACGTAGCAAAGGGATAATGCCGCCTTTTCGCTCCAAGGCTACCTCCATGGTCTGGACGTCACCTATAGATTGGAACACGTACGGTGGAGTTAAGGTAGTGCCGTCTACGACCAGATCCCCCCTGCCCTGGTCTACGATAGAAGATGCCACCAGCCTCTGGCCGTTGATAGACAGGGCCTCAGCGCCGGCGTTGCGCAGCTCATTGATGATATCATGGGCCTCTTCCGCCAGTAGCCGGCCCCCTACGGATGCTTCCACCCCAGGTCCCCAAACTTCCACCAGGCCATTGAGCACCTTTAGACGGTTAAGGTCGGTGACCAGCGCCTCTAATCCACTGCGGTCCAGACCCTGGCTGTACTTATTCAGTTGCTCTCCCAGGCTATTTACTTCTCGGTCCAGATTAGCGTTAGCCTCAAGGAGATTAGAAATGGCCTGGGCCTGATTGATTGGGTTCTCTGTTTTAAGAGCCATTAGGATGTTGTTTTGAGTGCGGAACTGGGTAACTCCCAGGATACCTACAACCAGGCCTACGATGCCTAACTGGACCCAGACTGTAATCTTAAACTTCATTGCGGGTCATCTTCGCGGGGTTAAGATTGCCTCGGAGTGGGCCATACCCAGACGCCCCTCCTCACTGAAAGAAGAAAATGGGGGGCACCCCCAAACCCCCGGCCTGCGGCGCCCACCGCTGAACATGATGGCGTTCACTCCCAAAAAACCCGACTTGCGGCGCCCACCGCTGAACATGAAGGGGGCACCCCCCAAAAACCCGGCCTGCGGCGCCCAATACGGTGCATGAGGGGTACGGAAGCATACCCCCAGCTTGCGGGCACCCACTGCCGGTCAAGACCGGGGGCATCCCAGGACAACTGTGGCTTCACGGCCGCCCGACATTCAAGAACTTTGGGGCATACGACCCGCGAAAGGCCGGAACCCTTAGGTCCTTTTCTTTCTGGATGTTGAAGATGAGGCCGTAGGCCTCAGACTGGGCTTTCAGCGTCCGTAGGGAGGCCGTCTGACCCACTACGTCCGCCATCCGATCTGAATCCCCAAGCGCCTGGACGGCGAACGGCGGCGAGAGGCGAGTGCTATTGACCATTATGGTCCCGCCAGAAGAATAGATGGAACTAGTACTCACCAGACGCTCGTCATTGACGGCGATGGACTCCGCTCCCGCGTGCCAGAGCAGGTTGACCACGTCCCGCAACTGGTAATCATGTACGATATACAGATTAGGGTTCTCGCCAGTGGCCGGGGTTTTCTTGGAGTCATCCAGAACAACCTTAGCCCCCGGCCCTTTGAGTGGAACAAGGCCAGCGACGATCCTTTGTAGCCTGAGCTCGTCGGTAATCTCCCCCATGGTCTCCTTACTCAGGCCCGCCAGCTCCTGATATCTCTGTATCTCTTTACGGAGGCGGTCTACGCTTCCCTTAAGGTCCTTTTGCTCCGCCTCCAGCCGGTTTAAGGTGGTGCTATAGATCTCGCCGGCGCGGGAGTCTTGAGCGGCGGGCTTCTCCCTCTCCGACCTCCATTGTACTGACAGAAAGAGACCAAGCACGAAAAGCACGACAGTTAGTGAGATTCCCCAGCCGCTGAGGCTAAAGTGGAACTGTTGAACCCTGTGGAAACCCCTTTTTTGGATGATGCCGCCCGAGTTGGTCATAGATGCTTTATAACATCAGGAAACTGCTAACGGAGCGCCATCATTGCGAGCTAATAGTTTCTTTTGCTGCAAGCGGATAATACCCCAGGCCAGGAACGCCAGCACTGCCCCCTGGACCAAGGACAGACCGGCTACCCAGAAGGCCAATTCCATGAAGAACCCCTCTGGCACCATCCGAATCAGGTAGGAGTCGGCAGGGTCGAGCATCCAGAAGTCATTGCTGAAAGAAACCAGGTGGAACTGAAGAAAGATGCGGTCGAAGTCCAAGAGCATTGCCAGTCCGATTACGGCCAGCAGGCAGACGGTGAAGACGCCGCCCATTACCCACGTCCATGCCAGTCTTGCCAGGGGCCTTCCGTTGCGACGCCAAACCATGGCTATAGAGAACAGAAGGGCGTAGGCCAAGCTTATCTCCTGGACCCGATAGGTAAGTTGAAAGAGGTCTTTAACATCACGCAGGTGCAGGCTGTCCCGCTCGTTGAAGAGGCTGAACGTCCTGCCCCCAGCCGTCACGTTGATCTTTGGGGGATCATCGCTAGAGTTGAAATAGGCGATTAACTCTACTGTCGCCTGGTCCAGCACTTGCTTCGGCAAGCCCGTGGACTGGTACGAAGATTGGCTTTCATATCCCCGTTGGTAGAATGACAGGTCGTTAGCCAGCCAGCGCACGTTGCTGGTGAGAAGAGTCACCGGCAAAGCCAGCACAAAAAGGACCGTCGCCAGCCCCCAGACCACTCTCATCTATGCCTCCAGGCCGTCATGGGGAGGAAAGGCTTATTTGAACGCGATAAGTCTTTGCGTTATTCTCCAGCCAGCTCTCGCCCGGCACTGCGCTAGCCCAAACTTTGATAGTATAGACCGACCGGAGAGGCAACCCTGAAAGGCGGCTGAACTGTACCACGCGGCCCTCACCGGCTGCCAGGCTATCCACTACTCTAGTATCAGAGTAGAGAAACTCGTCCTCCTTGCCTAACACCTGTGCCACCACCTGGATCTCTTTCTCCCTTCGATCCCCCTTGTTTTCCACCGCCACAAGGAGAGAGATGTCACCTGACGCCAGGT
This sequence comes from Dehalococcoidia bacterium, assembly GCA_030691805.1. GTDB lineage: Bacteria > Chloroflexota > Dehalococcoidia > JAUYDP01 > JAUYDP01 > JAUYDP01. The sequence goes on from JAUYDP010000404.1 coordinate 6,664, forward strand.
TAGCGTTGGGCTTCAACGGAGGCTCGAAGTCCACCGCTGTTACTGCCACATCGGGACCCGAGGCCGATGAGCCGAGGGCAATAGGAGGCGATTCTTCTTTGCTACTTGATAGCTTCCCTGACGAAGTCGTGTCCACAACCCGGCACGCCACCAAAAGTGCCATCAACAGCAATATTAATATTAGATGGGCACGCCGCCTTACATTAAATCCCGTTGGACCCTCCTTTCCCGGTCGGGGCCATGATACATGAGCCTAAAGCTGGTTGTCAAGGCTGTCCTTTGCCCATATACTATAAGAGAAAGACTATGGAGAGTAGCAGTGCTGTTTACCTGGGCAAGCTCCTTACGCTATTAGGTATAGACCCGCTGGAAAAGGGTCTACAGGTTATCTTGCCGGATTCTCCTTCCTTCGACCCTACCAGGCCGGTCCTTTTGTGTGGTCGGGAACAAGAGGCCACATATCCCCTTCTGACCATCTATCCGCCTTCGCATCCAGCTAAGTTAGCCGAGGGAGTTGATCCTAAAACCATGCAGGAAGCCCCGCTGTGCAGGCTACTGGAGCATCTTCAAAGGAGTAAGTCCTGGGCGCTCTATCTCCCGCCGCTGTCTACATCGGACGGCTCCGGCAACTTCGGACAGTTGAAGGCCATCGTCGCCCGGCTGCGTTCTCCAGACGGATGCCCTTGGGACAGAGAACAGACCCATGATAGCCTGAAAGGCACTCTCATCGAAGAGGCATACGAGGTGCTGGAGGCCCTGGACAGCAGGGATCCGGCAAAGCTCACCGAGGAACTGGGTGATCTCCTCATGCAGGTCATGATCCACTCCCAGATAGCTGAGGAGACGGGAGAATTCACAATTACCCAGGTCATCGAAGGAATTAGCCAGAAGCTTATCCGGCGCCATCCCCATGTCTTTGGCGATGTTAAGGCAAATTCATCTCATGACGTGATGGTCAACTGGGAGGCCATCAAAAAGAAAGAGCGTCCTCACGGCAGCTCATCCCTGGCAAATTTGCCCAAGCATATGCCGGCCCTGGCCTACGCCCAATCGGTGCAGCAGAGGGTAGCCCGTCTCGGCTTCGATTGGCAAAACGTTGAAGGGGTCGTAGACAAGCTGGCCGAAGAGGTTAGAGAGCTTGTCGAGAGCCAGAGCAACGAAGAGAAGCAGCACGAGACAGGAGACCTTCTATTCGCCCTGGTAAACCTGGCCCGATGGCTCGGCATTGACGCTGAGGATTGCCTTCGAATTGCCAACGAGCGGTTCATCCGCCGGTTTTCTTTTATCGAAGAGGTCTGCCGGCAGCAGGGCTGCCAGCTTAGCGACCTTACCTTTGACGAGCAAGACGCCCTCTGGGAACTGGCCAAGGAGAAGCTCCTTTGACGGTTCCTGTCATAGATTTCCATATCCACATCCTGCCTCCGGACCGGCTCTACGCCTCCGTCCAAAACTGGATGCAGACCTTCGTCTCGGAGCCAGTGGGGCCATATCTGGAGCGCCTCTCCACCCCGGAGGCGGTCCTGGACATGATGGACGAGTCTGGCGTTGACTACGGAGTGGTGCTGGCAGAGCTCAGCCCTATCACCGCTGGTATGCTCATCAGCTCAGAGGAAACGGTGGAGTTTTGCCGGGACCAGCCGCGACTGATTCCATTCGCTAATATCAACCCTTACCTGACCACCGACCCGGCCGGCGACCTGAAGAGGTACGTTGACGAGCTTGGGGTACGGGGCGTCAAGATCCTGCCAACCTACCACCATTTCTACCCGAACGACAGGCGCCTTTACCCCCTTTACGCTGTAGCCCAGGACAAGGGAATTCCGGCTATGTTCCATACCGGGTCTTCGGTCTTCCAGAACTCCCGCACCAAGTACGGAGACCCCCTCTTTATCGAGGATTTGGCCATTGACTTCCCTGAATTGGTGCTCGTTTTGTCCCACAGCGGCCGGGGCTTCTGGACTGATACCGCGGCCCATCTGACGCGCACCTATACCAACGTTTACCTGGAAATTGCCGGGCTTCCGCCCCAGAACTTGCTCAGGTACTTCCCGGACCTGGAGGATCTTGCAGACCAGGTCATCTTCGGCTCCGACTGGCCGTCGCAGCCCTTTATGCAGCGAAACGTCAAGGATATTCAGGACCTACCCATCTCCCAAGAGGCTAGAGCGAAAATCCTTGGTGGGACAGCAGCCAGGCTCTTAGGGCTGCCTATGAATTAGACCGTGAATCCCGTCCTCGCGGAACACTAAGGCCCCGGGCCTGGCCGGCCCGGAAC
>JAUYDP010000450.1 GCA_030691805.1 Dehalococcoidia bacterium
TTGATCTCGGCGACGATGCCTTCCTGAAGGGTTTCTACAATCTGAAGGCGATACTTCTTTTCGCTAGTCGGGACGCTATCGGAGAGGCGGGCGGCCGCGGTTCCCGGCCGGGGGGAGTAGGCAGCCACGTGGACGGTAACGAAACGGGCCTCTTCCAGGATGGAAACGGTCCTCAGAAACTGCTCCTCGGTCTCGCCGGGGAACCCCACTATCACGTCGGTGCTAAGGCAGACACCTGGTACGGCTTCACGGATACGGGCCACCAGGTCCCGGTACTGGACTACGGTGTACCTGCGTCCCATGCGGCGCAGGATATCGTCGTCGCCGGCCTGGAACGGCAGATTGACGTGCTCGCAGACCTTGTCCAACGTCCCCACAGCCTGGATCAGCCTGTCAGTCATATCCTTCGGGTGCGAAGTAAGAAACCGGATGCGGGCCAGTCCCGCCACGCCGTTCAGGGCATCCAGCAGCGCCGCCAGGTCGGGCCTGCCGGGCAGGTCATGGCCGTAGGAGTCTACGTTTTGGCCCAGGAGGGTTACCTCCCGTACGCCCCGAGCTGCCAGGCGCTCCACCTCGCATACAACCTCCTCCAGCCGCCGGCTCCGCTCCCGGCCTCTGCGGTAGGGCACGATACAGTAGGTGCAGTACTTGTCGCACCCGCTTATGATGGGCACGAACTCACATACCTTCAGCTCGGTGGTGGAAACAACAGGGGCTTCTCCCGATGGCTGTACGTGGGACAGGAAAGGGTAGAAGTCTTGAGGCCTGAAGAAAGAATCAACATGGGGGAAGCGGCGCTCAAGCTCCGCCAGGTTTCCGTCTACCATGCATCCTGTCAACGCAATTAACGCCTGCGGCCGGGAACGTCTCAGAGCTTTTAGAGAGCTCAGCTTGGAGAGCACCCGGTTCTCGGCGCTTTGGCGGACCACACAGCTATTGAGGACCACGATATCCGCTTCCTCCGGGCTGGGAGCCGGAATATAGCCGCGGCCTTCCAGCTCGGCCCCCAGGCGGGCGGAGTCTGCCTTGTTCATCTGGCACCCTACGGTCCAGATGTGATAGGACGGCCTATGGTCAGTCATAAATTCGAGTACATTTATAAAAGAAGTTGCAAATCTACTTTATTATCTTTTATTTGACCTGTCAACGAAGGGGATGAGAGTTATGAATAGCCGGATAGGTGGGGCTTTCTAGCCCCTCTCGCGGGCCTGGAAAGGCCCGCCTATCGAACGAATATGGATGTTTTTTAACATTCTCTAGATGCCTGGTAACGGCTCGGCTCCCGGCAGCGTGCCCTACTGGTGAGTGATAGCCGACGGAGAGCGGCGGACGTAGAGGGTAATGGCGGCCAGCAGGGGCGCGACGCCGGCCACGGCTATCATGAAGGCGAAGGAGGTGGCTTCCAGTATGGGCCCCAGGGCCAGCGAACCCACTGCCAGGCCCAGGTTGTAGCCCGAATAAAAGGTGGCCACTGCGCTGGCACGCGCTTCCGGGCCGGCCCGGTCCACTGCGAAGGCCATGATGGCAGGGTGAGCGGAGCCGTAGCCGAGGCCATATAAAACCGCCGCGCCCAGAACCATGGCCAGGCCGGAGCTCTGACTCAAGAAAAACATAGCGATGGCGACCGCTATTAAGGCTGGTATGATAACCGGCGCCCTTCCCAGGCGGTCGGAGACGCCGCCGGCCGCGGCGCGCACCATGAACGAGGCGGCCGAATAGGCTGTGAAGAAAAGGCCCGCATTCTCCATTCCTATCTTGGCGGCCTGTCCGGGTAGGAAGGAGATAAGGGTCCCGTAGGTCAAAGTTATACCGAAGATGCAGAAGGCTGGGAGAAGGGCCATTCGGTTGAGCAACGGACCGGGCGCGGAGGCTACCGTGTGCTGCCGCGGCTCTCTCACCACGAAGGCCAGGGCCAGGGCGGCGGTGCCCATTGCGGCGGACATAGCGAAGAGCACGGGGAAGCCGTTGTTCCGCATGACGAAGATGCTGACAGCCGGGCTGAGGGCTACGGCGGTGGTAGTGAAGGTGCCGTAGATGCCCATAGCCTCACCGCGGCGCCGGAGCGGGGCCAGGTCGGCTACCAGGTTGTTTGCACCGGTCTGAAAGCAGGCCAGCGCTCCGCCACAGGCGATGCCGATTGCCACCAGAACAGGAAACCAGCCTACGTATGGGAGGGCCAGGGCCTCGATCAGCACCAATGCTGGACCCAGGCGCAGGAGAGATGTGCGTCCCAATCGCTCCACGTGGCGCCCCAGGTGGGGTAAGGCCAGGAATGATATGAGCGTAATGGCGGCGGTGACGTAGCCTGCCTGTCCCTCTCCCCCTCCCAGGACCACGGCATAAACGGGGAGTGTTATAAGGAGGGAGTAAACAGTAAGAAAGAAGAAGAAGTTTGTAAGGCAGAGGAAGGTAAAGTCCCTGGTGAGGAGCCTATCACTGTCTTTTAGTGCGGGTGATGACGTTTGGACGTCGCGCATATTCACCTACGGTCTTCCACATTGAGGCTGGTCAAAATTGAAATGGCGCTAAGGACAATCATTGAAGTTAGCTGGCCGACACAGAGGTCGGCCACTACGAATGACGAGTATTGAACGTATTTGGCCGCCACGAATCGGCAATAGGTTTATCGAAGCTAGCTGGCCGACACAGAGGTCGGCCAACACGTGTGCTGAACGCGTTTGACTGATATGGCAGCCAGCCCTATCCTATTATTAACACCCAACGATGTAGTGGCGGACGTCTCTGTCCGCCAGTGGAGGGGGTGGCTGGGGTTAGGGTAGCAGAGAGCACGTGTTGGTGTCAAACACCCCCGGTCTGCCGTCGGTCTGCCAACCTTATCGGACACCACTCACTTGTACTTAAAGGGCGCCTCTGATAAAATCCCAACCAGTCAAGATGGAAGAATTTATTACAGGCTGTCCTTTCGATTGTGGCGGGAGCTGCCCTTTGGTGGCGTACGTGGAAGAGGGCGTGTTAAAGAGGCTCGGGCCGGAAGAGGGGCAAGACTCGCCGAAGGCCCCGCGCCTCAGGGCTTGCGCCCGCGGTCTTTCCCAGGTTCAGCGGGTATACCATCCCGACCGGCTGCTCTACCCCCTGAAGCGGGTGGGCGATCGCGGCCAGGGCCAATTCCAGCGCATCTCTTGGGACGAGGCCCTGGACACCGTGGCCGGTCAGATGCGACGAATTAAGGACGCCTATGGGCCAGAGGCCCTCCTAAACCTCCACGGCGAGGGCAATTTAGACGGCCTTCTACATTGCACTATCACCATGCCGCACCGCTTCTTTAACCATTGGGGAGGGCAGACCGCCACCAGGGGGACCATCTCTTTCGAAGGAGCGATGTTTGCGGCTCGGAATACCTTCGGCTTTCCACCACCGCCGCCCGGCCCGGAGAGCCTGCTGCAATCCAAGCTGGTCATCTTGTGGGGGATGAATCCCGCCGAGACCATCGCCGTTACCAACACCAACTGGTATATGGCCCTGGCCAAGGAGCGGGGCGTCCGGTTCGTCATCGTTGACCCCCGTTACACGGACTCCGTGGCGTCCCTGGCCGACCAGTGGATACCTATCCGGCCCGGGACCGATGCTGCGATGCTGGTGGCTATGGCCTACGTTTTGATTAAAGAGGGCCTTCACGATGAGGTCTTCCTTGGCAGGTACACCTTCGGTTTTGAGCGCTTCAAGGACTACTGTCTGGGCGCTGAGGATGGTGTAGCCAAAACTCCGGCATGGGCGGACGCCATATGCGGTGTTCGGGCTGAGGTCATCAGCAACCTGGCCAGGGAATATGCGGCCACCAGGCCGGCGGACCTAAGAGGCGG
>JAUYDP010000009.1 GCA_030691805.1 Dehalococcoidia bacterium
TGAGGAGGACTGACGTGAAGCCTAAAGAGCAAAGGATGACGGACATAGAGTCCCAGTACCCTGACCAGTGGGTGCTGATTGAGGTCACCAGAGAGGATCGCTATAGACGTGCTTCCCATGGCATAGTCCTCAGCCACGGGACCGATGCTGATAAGGGTGACTTGGTGCAGGAGGCTAGGAAGTTCAGGGCAAGCCATGCCCAGGCCCAAACCTTCCTCTTCTGGACGGGAAGGCTGATCCCTGAAGGCGTCGGGGTAATGCTCTAATGCCCAGTCCTTGGGCGAGAGGGCAAGTGCCGGCTGCCAGAGAATACGGCGGAGTTCTGATAGTGCACGCCATCCTGAACAGGGCAACCAGAGCCCGCCTCCTGGCCTACACCGGCGCCGCCCTGACCGGTCTAACTTATGAGTGTCTTCAAGACCTGGGCATAGACATGAGCCACCCTGAGGGGAGACAGCCTCTGGCCACGGCCCAATCCAGGAGCGTGGTAACCGTGTCGACCTTCAAGCTGCAAAGCCTAGAGGTGGGGCCCTTTCGGATAGATGGCCTTGAGGTGACTCTCCTTGAGTTGCCGCCGGAACTGAGAATTGACGGCGTCCTGGGAGTGAACTTCCTGGAGCGATTCCGTTCGACCTTCGATTTCGCCAACCATCTCATTATCTTGCGAGGGCAGGCCACCGTCTAGCTCCACCTGGTAGGCCCTTGGAATAGGAGGGAGGCCTCTCGAGTGGGGCCTCCCTCCTCCTTCATGCCGCCGGCCTGCCTTCGTAAGCCCCAAGTACGCCATCCAAAGGAGTCACGTCTTACAGCGTCTTCAAGCCATAACCGGTCGCAGGTTGGTGTCAGACCGCAGTTTAGAGGGACACCAATGCGGCGGTGGGGTATAATAGTGCAGTGAGGAGGATTGCCATGAACCCTAAAGAGCAAAGGATGACGGACCTAGAGGCCCAGTACCCTGACCAGTGGGTGATCATCCAGGTCACGGGGCGAGACAGGTATGGTCGCGCTAGCCAAGGGATAGTCATCGCCCATGGAGGCGAAGGGGAGAAAGAAGGTATGGCGGAGAAGCACATCGACTTCGGGAAGGCCAACCCCGATGCCGTCACTTATCTCCATTGGACAGGGCGTCTCATCCCTGAGGGCCTTGGGGTGATCCTGTGAGTGCCAGGCCGTGGCAGGCAGGCCACATATCTGTCTCCAGGGAGTTTGGCGGCGTCTTCGTGGTACAGGCCGTCCTCAACGGGGTCAGGCGGGCTCGCCTCATGGCTGACACCGGAGCAGCTTGGACATCCCTTACAAGTAGCTCCCTGGAGGTGCTCGGTGAACGTGGGTAGGCCCACGAGCCTGAGCGGTGACGGGTTGGCGAACCTGTGCACGAGTACTATAATCTGTTTGGCTTGGTTCAGCTTCGCAAGAGGCAAAGTGAGCAGGCCGCAACGGGATGCTCGCCACCCAGAGTCGGCGGCAAGTGCAGTATCAGGGGTCTGACGAACTGGGGACAGGCGCTACGCAATGCAGGTCGTCTGGGTATGTTGCGTTGCAGCCCTTGAGTAATTCGCCAGAGAAATGTGTAGTCTGGAGGTGTTGCCATGGCAACGTACAAGCGGGCACGGGAACCCAGGACTAGCACCAAGGAGCTAGTCCTGAGGCTTCACATACTGCAAAGCCCGGAGATGGTAAGGACGGTCGAGAAGCTCTATGCGCGCTATCGTAAACACGCGGTGCCTGTAGTCGAACTGAGGAAGCTCCTGGATAAGGAGATGGGCGAGCGGACTCTAAGCGAGGAGTTGAACGCCATGCGTGAAGGGCGATAACACGTGGCGGTTTACTACGTTGAAACCTCGGCCTTGATTAAGAGGTATCGAAGCGAGAAGGGAACTGAGGTAGTTGATGAGGTTTTCGAAGGTAAAGCGGAATACGATGTGTTAACAACCTCGTATTTCACAGTGCTGGAGGTATCATCGGTAGCGACGAGGTTACAGCGGGGAAGCATCATACATATGGGATCCTATCGTCGTCTTCTGGCAACCTTCATGCGTGACGTACGGGAGGTAATGGTATTGCAGCCGGTTTCCGAAATGGTGTTATCCGAAGCCATAGACCTGATAATGACCCACGCGTTGCGTGCGCCGGACGCGGTGCATCTCGCTACGGCTCTAAGCATTAGAGCGTCTCTGAGTGATGTGCCCCTCGCGTTCGTTGCGAGTGACGCACGGTTGAAAGCCGCTTGCGGGGCATCTGGCCTTTCAGTTCTCGATCCGGAGGAACCGCAAGCCATGGACATCCTTGGAAGCTTCCGAAGTCGTAGCTGAAGAGGTGTGCAAGGTTTGGAGGTCATGATGCTTCGGTTGCCGGCTCAACTCAGGCTTGACGGGCTTCTGGGAATCATTCTCCTCAAGCGCTTCAGGGCAACCTTCGACTTCCGTAACGAAGCTCTCGTGTTGAGGAAATAGGCCAGCCCTCAAGCTTACAGCAAGAACAGGCGGGAGGCTCAACCTAATCTAAGCCTCCCGCTTCTCTTTTCCCGTTGATTCTCTTCTTCCACCTCGCATATCTATCGGAAAGGAGTTACTTCCTTGAATCTTTCTTCAACCTCGTGCGCACGAAGGACGCCGCTGTGGCCATGGCCATGCTGCAACTCAGAGACCTGGACAAGGCCCGGCTCTTCCTGCGGGCCCTGAACTCCTACACGACGGCGGAGGCAGCCCTCCGCCACGCTGAGAAACTCAAAGCCCCCTTTCGCTCCCTCGTAGACCGGCTCCTCTCTAACTGGGAGAGGACTGAAACCCAGGCCCGGAACGTCCCCGCTGAAGAAGCCGTGTCCATACTTCGTGACTTCATGGGATCCCTGGATGAGCGGATGGCCCAGGGGCAAAGGGACATCCAGGAGCGTTTCGCCTGTGGAGAAAGGGTAGGCTCCCTCTTCCTGGCCTGGGGCCTCTTCTACCTGTTCAAGACCAAAGCCCTTGACCTTGTAGAAGAGCTAAGCGCACCAGAAGCGGAACATGCCGGAGTGGGGGCACACCAGGAAGAGCCGTTGCCAGCGAGCCAAGGTCAACCAGACCGGGCCGCCCTCAGGGACTTCCAGATGGCCCTGGGCCTCGGACCGTAACTTCAGCCACCGCCAAGAATGATGCTGGAGACGGCCCAGCTCAATCCCCAGCAGGAGGAGGCCGTCCACTGTGGGGAAGGCCCCCTCCTGATCAAGGCCGGCCCCGGCTCCGGCAAGACCCGCTGCATCACCCAGCGCATCGCCCACCTGATTGCCGACAGGGGCGTATCCCCCAGCCGGATACTGGCCATAACCTTCACCAACAAGGCGGCCCGAGAGATGCGAGAACGCCTGGAGGTCCTGCTGGGCCGGGAGGCTCTGGAGGACATGTTCGTGGGCACCTTCCACGCCTGGTGCTACGGGCTCTTGCGAGACTACGGCGACCTGCTGGGCTACGCCCCCCAAACCATGAGCATTGTGGCCGAGGAGGGCGGTCGGAGGCAGAAGCTGAAGAAGGCCCTGCGGGCGCTGGACATGGACCCCCGGGGACAAGGCCTGGGGAAACTCCTCGATGGGATAAGCCGGGCCCAGAACCTACTATACTTCTCCGACGAGGCCTTGCCTGAGGAGCCGGAAGAGGCCCGCTTCCTGGCCGTCTACCAGGCCTACCGGGAGGCCCTTCTGGCCGACAACACGGTGGACTTCGACGAGCTGCTCTCGGCAGGGGCCAGGCTCTTGCGGGACTGCCCGGATGTCCTTGCCGCCTGCCAGGGACGTTACGACCAGATCCTGGTAGACGAATTCCAGGACCTGAACCATGCGCAGTATGTCCTCCTCCAGTTCCTGGCCCAGCCTCATCGCAACCTGTGCGTGGTAGGAGACCCCCTCCAGGGCATCTACTCCTGGCGAGGGGCGGATATCCGCTACCTGGCCCAATTCAGACAGGACTACCCGGAGGCCAGGGAGATCGCCCTGGAGCAGAATTACCGCTCCTCGACGGCTGTCCTGGACCTGGCCAACGCCCTCTCCGCCGGCCTGGAGTATGGGAAGCGTCGCCTCTGGACGGGAAAACCCGGGGG
>JAUYDP010000024.1 GCA_030691805.1 Dehalococcoidia bacterium
GGGATGCCGGAGGGACAGTCATCATCAGCGGAGAGGAGGCCGAGGCAGGAGACGAGGACGGATGAGTGCGAGTGCCAGACCTGCGGCGGCAAATTCGAGGGCGAGGTGACCACGTTTTTCTTCTGCCAGCCCCCGCGTGAAGTGAGACCCCGGGAGTGCACGGCATGCCGGCACCAGCGCGAAGAGGAAGAGAAGCGGCTGGAGGAGCAGGAACGGGAGCTTGAGAGGATCGCCGTCAGGGAGAGGTGGCGTAAACAATGCGGCATATCATCTGACCTGCACTGCACCCGGTTCGATGACTTTGAGCCGGAGTTCCAGCGGGAGGCTTTGCGGGTATGCCGCAAATACGCCGGGAGTTTCGACCTGGACAATCCCAGGGGCATGCCGTCGCTCTACCTGTACTCGAGGGGTCCGGGCGTGGGCAAGTCCACGCTCATGGCCTGCATCGCCAATCACCTTATCGACAACTGGAGGGGAAACCCGGCCAGCGCCACGCTGCCGGTGAGGTTTGAGAAAGGACCCGGCCTGGTGAGACGAATCCGTGCCACCTACAACATCCCGGACGCGCAGAAGCCTTACCACGAGACTGAGGAGCAGATATATGCCCAGCTCCGCACCGTCAGGCTCCTCATGCTCGATGACGTGGGCAAGGAGAAGCCGTCCGACTTCACCAGGGAGCTCTACTGGTACATCATCGACGAGCGGGTGAGCCGCGGGCTTCCGGTAGTGGTCAACAGCCGCCTGGCGCTCGAGGACGACAGCCTGACGGAGCTCATGCGCGAGGATACGGTGGACAGGCTTTACGGTATGTGCCGGGGCAAGATGGTCATTCTGACGGGGACCAGCTATCGCAGGCGTAAGCTGGTCCCCTGAAGGGGAAAGGAGAAGTTATGGAGTTGAGAAAGGTCGAATGGCAGGAGCAGGGCTATCACCTCATGCTGGTTGAAGCCTATCCGTGCCGCTTCCACCTGCTTGTTTCCCGTGACCGGCGGGAGTACGCCATCTACGACCGCTTCCATGCGCCCAATATCAGGGCTGCCCGGGAAAGTATCCGGTTCAACCCGTATTTCTACGAGGCGGTGTCACCGGCGTTCCCGATTACCAGGGAAGCGGCCATGGCGGGCGAGACGGGTATCCCGGACAGCATGGACGTCTGGATCCGGCACATGGAAAGTAACTGGCCGGGTGTGACCCTGAGGAGGAACTAAGCTGTGAAGGAAGTATCTGAAATACCCAGGGTGAAAACAAGGGCTATCCGCCGCCGGGACGGCGTGTGGGACTTATGTATTACCTGTCCTTTCTGTGGCAAGGAGCATCATCATGGCGGAGGAAATGGTGACATACCGAATTTAGGATACCGCCTTTCACACTGTGGCCCTGGTGCTCCTGACCGAAAAAGTTTACCGGAGTACGAACTGGTATGAGCATAACCGTAGACGAATTTATGAGATTGAAGGGGGTCTGCGAGCCGAAGCGCAGCTTGGACCTTCGAGTGCCGCTGACGGAGAAGCTTATTAACGAGGCAGCGCGGCGTTTGCCTGTTTACCAGGTTTGCCGGCTGGAGGCAGCTAAAAACGTGCCCTGCAAGGAGTGGCCAACACTGGTGCTGCCACGTAAGGACGGCCTGGGCAACCTAACCCCTGATGGTGTAGCTCAAGCAGTATGCCATGTCTACTGGAAGCTGGCCAGGGCAGTGGAGCGGCTTTCCAGAGAGAAAGTGGTCCCCGATCCAGTACTTGTCCGACCGGCGGAAGACGGAACCGTACAATGCCCCTGGTGCGGCCGAATTCTGTTGCTGGCAAGGGAGCAGGACTAAATGGGACGATTAAACTTCGCTGAGAGAACTAGAATGTTGCGCTTTCGGATAAAGCAATACTTACCTTTTAGGAGGAAGACGCCTTTCCTTAAATGCTGCAAGCGCACCAAAGAGGAACTGCGGCAGATGATGGAGAGTGAGCCAATCCTGACACTGGGTGATAATAACGGACAGGTTGTTGAGTATATACACGTCTCTTGCTATCTCGCCAGGCTTGCCCAGGATGATTTGGAGAAGGTAAGAGACGCAGCTAAACAGTTCGTAGCGGATATAGTGGCCAATCCGGGCCGAATCATCGTGGAGCGAATTCGGCTTCTGGAGTGGCATAGGAAGTCTGACCTTTGCCCGATTTGTAGCCATTACCTGCCTCTTCCCTTTCCTGTTCTGGACGCTGCGCGCTTTCATAGTGCAACCTATAGCGTTGAGTGTGACTGGTGCCCCATCTGCGGTTTTGTGCTCCCCCACCTTTCCTCAACGCTCCCCGGCTCTCGTGACTACGACCTGAAAGCTGTGACACAGTTTCTTTCCTGGGAACCCTGGTCTCGGAGGGATGTAGAGTGACCCGGATGTTTAAGACGGTCAGCAGAACCTGGAATGTCTTCAAAGGGTGCCGCTTTGAGTGCACCTACTACAACGCCCGGAAAATGGCGGAGACCCGTCTGAAGGACTCACCCTGCTAAGGCGCTGATTTGGAGAGTTGGAGATGAAAGAGACGAAGAAAAGAACGCTCTACGAGTGCTCGCATGCCCGGGTGAAAAGCGATTGTATCTATTGCTTTAAGGGCTACTCGCTCTGTCTCCGGTCACATAACGGGCATCCGGACATCAGCCGCCTGGCCAGGGGGCAGCGGCTGGCTTTCAGCGTCTGTCAGAGCTGCCCGGATTTCGACTGCATGGGGCCGCCGGTACCGCCGGAGGAAAGGGGCTGGCTCAAGAAGAAGGAGGCGAAATGACAGCGTGGCTGGGAAATCTATACGAGAAGATATGGCGGAAGATTGGCGGCAAACCGTGGACCGAAATTGTCCGTGATGAGCAGAAGCAGGCGCCGCTGGTCTTTCTGCTCATCTTCCTGGGAATGGGGATAATGGCCGGTAAGCTGGTCGGAAAATACTGGTGGCAGATACTCATCGGATTCTTGCTGGGTATACTCTGCGGACACTTCTGGTGGTAACTGGATGGAAGAGGATATCGTAAAACGGCTGCGGGAGCAGGAAAGAATTCTGGGCGAGATGCGCGATAACGTGCAGGGCTGGATGGACGACCTGCTTCGCGACGCCTTTAACCCGGAGAGTTTCCTTCGCTATGTCGCAGATATGGGGATCGATCTTTCGCAGGTCCCGAACCTGGTCGGACGGGGCGATGGGTTTGATCCCTATCGGGTGCTCGGGCTGGAGAAGACGGCGACGGATGAAGCAGTAAAGAAACGGTACCGCGAGCTACTCATCAAGTTACATCCCGATACGGCCGGGGTGAAGGGTACTGACTTCCTGCTCCAGATGGTTCTGGCCGCTTACGAAATGATAAGGGTAGAGAGGAAATGGCAGTAGGTGGCAGGGAAAATGAAAGCA
>JAUYDP010000042.1 GCA_030691805.1 Dehalococcoidia bacterium
GGGGCGCGCATCTACCTGAAGAGGGAGGACCTGGCCCACACCGGCGCCCACAAGATCAACAACGCCTTGGGCCAGGGCCTTCTGGCGAAGCGCATGGGCAAGAGCCGGGTCATCGCCGAGACCGGCGCCGGGCAGCATGGAGTGGCCACGGCGACGGTCTGCGCCATGCTGGGCCAGGAATGCGTGGTCTATATGGGCGAGGAGGATGTCCGGAGGCAGTCACTTAACGTCTTCCGTATGAAGCTCCTGGGCGCCGAGGTCCGCACCGTGGTCAGCGGGACTCGTACCCTCAAGGACGCCATCAACGAGGCCATTCGTGACTGGGTCACCAACGTGGAGAACACCCATTACCTCTTCGGAAGCGTGGTGGGGCCCCACCCCTACCCCATGATCGTGCGGGACTTCCAGTCGGTAATCGGGCGTGAATCTCGGGAGCAGATTCTGGCGCGGGAGGGCCGGCTGCCTGACTACGTGGTGGCCTGCACCGGCGGGGGCAGCAACTCCATGGGCATCTTCTACGCGTTTCTGGAGGATGCGCAGGTCGGTTTAATCGGGGTGGAGGCTGCTGGAAGGGGTATCGAGACCGGCGACCACGCCGCCAGCCTGGCCGCAGGCCGTCCTGGGGTGCTCCACGGCTCACTCTCCTACCTGCTCCAGGACGATAACGGCCAGGTCCGGGGCACCCACAGCATCTCGGCCGGCCTGGACTATCCAGGCGTTGGGCCGGAGCTAAGCTACTATCGGGACACGGGACGGGCCAGCTTTGTGGCGGTGGAGGATGCCCAGGCCCTGGAAGGCTTCCAGGCCCTTTGCCGTACCGAGGGCATCATCCCGGCCCTGGAATCGGCCCACGCCGTCTATCATGCGATGCAGTTAGCCTCCCAACGGCCTGCTAACGAGATAATACTGGTCAACCTGAGCGGCCGGGGCGATAAGGACATGGGGACGGTCGCAGAAGTGTTGGGGGTGGGTCTTTGAGCCGCATCTCCGCCCGCTTCCACGAGTTGAAAATGCGAAACGAGGTGGGGCTGGCGACCTACATCACCGCCGGTTATCCGGACTTAGAGGCGACACCACGCCTGGTGCGGGCGCTGGTGGAAGGCGTCGCCGACATCATCGAGCTGGGCGTGCCTTTCAGCGACCCCCTGGCGGATGGGGCAACCATTCAACGGGCCTCTTTTCGGGCGCTGGAGAACGGGGCAACCCTAGGCTATTGTTTGGAGGTGACTCGGAGGGCGCGAGAGGGGGGCATCGAAGCCCCCCTGATATTCATGGGCTACTACAACCCCTTCCTCCAGTACGGACTGGAGAGGCTGGCGCGGGACTGCCAGTCGGCCGGGGTTGACGGGCTTATCATCCCAGACCTGCCGCCCGAGGAGGCCGGCGAATTGGCGGGATACTGCCGGGCCAACGGAGTTGACCTCATATTCATGCTGGCCCCCACCAGCACCGAGGAGCGGATCGTCCGCGTTTGCCAGATGGCCAGCGGCTTCATATACTGTGTTAGCCTGACGGGCGTGACCGGGGCGCGTGCCAGCCTATCCCCGGCGGTGGCCCCCTTCCTGGCCAGGGTGCGGCGCCATACGGACCTGCCGCTGGCGGTGGGCTTTGGCATCTCCACCAGAGAGCACGTGGAGGAGGTATCCAGGCTGGCCGAGGCGGCCGTGGTGGGTAGCGTCCTGATAGACCTGATAGACCGCACGCCGCAAGAGGAGCAGGCGGCCATCGTCGCCTCATTCGTGCGGGAGTTGAAGGGGGGCTAATACGCCAGTTGGAGTAAGGATTGCATCGAGCTGGCGGGGGTTACCTCACCCCTTGGCCCCTTCTCCATCGAAGGAGCGGGGGGATGAAACGTCGGACAGGCAGAGGTTAACTGTGCGGTATAGATGGGGCTTTCTAGCGCCGCGGAACCTGGATGTACGGCGGACACTTGGCCCCCGGAAAGGGCCGGCTATCCGGAGTAGTAGTGAACAGAAAGGATGGAGATGAGAAGACCAGTTGACGGCGAGTTGGTCAGCCTTCAAGGTGGGAAATTAGGCAAGGTTGTACGTCGAGATGGAGACATGTATGTTCTTGAGATGCTGCGCGATGTCGGAGAGAAGGGGCCTGTAGTCGTGAAGGTGCCGCGGGACGCGGTTCACCCATTGGACGAACCCTGGGAAAATAAATAAAAAAGGTAGAGGGGAACAAACAATGCCTGAGAAAGGAACGGCAACATAGTGGATCTTGGAACGAAGGGAATCCCGCCTTACTTTCGGATCGCCGGGGTTGCCGCCCTGGAAAAATGAACGTAGCGTGGGGGCTTGTCCCCTGCTAGAATCGTGACGAGCTCAAACTTGTAGTGCGGGGGCTTGTCCCCTGCAGGGGTGCGGGGGGATTGCTCGTCTGCAAGCCGGGTCAACGCCCCTCACTTGTGGCCATATCCCGTATGAACCGGGGCTAGAAAGCCCCGCCTATCCGTAAACGTATAGCAGGCCCTTTCCAGGGCCGGGGGTAAAATCCCCCGAATCTACATCAGGAGGTCTTGCGAATGTGGTGCAGGGGGATTAGAGGCGCAACGACGGCTGACGATAACACCAGGGAGGCGATCCTCTCCGCTACTACCGAGCTGCTTCAGAGGATAGTTGACGCCAACGGGCTAAAGGTGGACGATGTTGCCAGCGCCTTCTTCACTGCCTCCCCGGATTTGAACGCCGAGTACCCGGCCCTGGCGGCCCGTCTCATAGGGTGGACCGGGGTGGCCTTGATGTGCGCCCACGAGATGAGCGTGCCCTGGGGACTAGCCAGGTGTATAAGGGTTTTGATACACTGGAATACGGTCAAGTCCGCCGATCAGGTGGCGCACGTATATATCAAAGGGGCGGAGAGACTGCGGGATCTGCCCCAGACGGCGTAACCGCCGGGGCACTCCCCGGCCCATTTCCAAAAGGTAAGCGCAGGGGGCGACCCCTACGGTAGGGGTCATTGGATACCACACAATTGTGGTTTTTGAAGAACAAACTGGGTGTGGCCAGCCCGCGCTTGGCCGACACAGCGGTCGGCCGCTACGTGTAGGGGCGTGGCTTGGCCGACACGGCGGTCGGCGGCTGCGGTTAAGGGCGTAGCGGCGGACGGCCCTGTCCGCCATGGGGCGGCGGGGGGATGCCCCTCGAGCCTCCATGCCTGCCTGTTTGTTCAGATGTCGTCTTTGTGCGGTATCGGCACAGCCCGAAGGGCGCTTTGGCCCCACGAAGGGGGCTTGGGGCTTGTTATTAGGGGGAAATGGTTGGCATACCAAATGTGATGGGGGGCTGACAAGGTGATAGTGGTAATGAGGGCTGGAAGCCGGAAAGAGGAGGTCCAGGGAGTGCTGGCCCGCCTCGCCGAGCTAGGGCTTAAAGGGCACCTCTCCGAGGGCGTGGAGCGCACCATCATAGGGGTCGTGGGGAGCGTCTTCCCGGAGCTCCAGGAGATGCTGGAGGCCATGGAAGGGGTGGACGATGTCGTTCGCGTCTCCAAACCCTTCAAGCTCTCCAGCCGCGAGTTCCAGCCATCCGATACGACCATACAGGTGGGCGATGTCACCATTGGCGGCCAGGAGGTTGTGGTGATGGCTGGTCCCTGCGCCGTGGAATCTGAGCAGCAGCTCATGGCCACGGCCCGGGCCGTCAAGGCCGCCGGGGCGCACATCCTGCGGGGCGGCGCCTTCAAGCCCAGCACCTCCCCCTATACATTTCGGGGTATGGGCGAGGATGGCCTCAAGATCATGGCCGCCGCCCGGGAGGAGACCGGCCTGCCCATCATTACCGAGGTCATGACCCCTTCGGACATCGAACTGGTGGCCCGGTACGCCGACATACTCCAGATCGGCGCCCGGAACATGCAGAACTATATGCTGCTGGACGAGGTGGGAAAGTCCCAGAAGCCGGTGATGCTCAAGCGAGGCATGTCCGCCACCATCGAGGAGTGGCTGCTCTCCGCCGAGTACATCCTGTCCCAGGGCAACCGCCAGGTCATCATGTGCGAGCGGGGTATCCGCACCTACGAGACCTATACCCGCAACACCATGGACATCAGCGCCATCCCCATCATCAAGCGGCTGAGCCACCTGCCGGTTATCGGCGATCCCAGCCACGGCACGGGCAAGTGGTACCTGGTGGCCCCATTAGCCCTGGCCTCGGTGGCCGCCGGCGCCGACGGCATCATGGTGGAGGTGCACCCCAACCCGGACCACGCCCTCAAGGACGGCGCCCAGTCGCTCACCTTCGAGAACTTCCGCCAGCTCATGGCCCAACTCCCGCCGGTGGCCGCCAGCGTGGGGCGTCGGGTGGGCACGGGACCGCAACGAGTCTCGGTATAGGTCTTAACATCCTTCGGGAAAAGCAAAAGGGGGCTTCACGGCCCCCTTTCCCTCCCTTCCTATCAGGTCAATGGTTGAACGTCAATGTGATTCGCTCATATCGGAGAGGGGATGAGCACGCGCTCCGTGATCTTCACTCCAAGCGCGGTGGCTATCTCATGAACCCGCTCCAGGCTGACGCCAGCGTAACGCCTTGCTTCGTATC
>JAUYDP010000059.1 GCA_030691805.1 Dehalococcoidia bacterium
AGTAATAACGCCAGTACGCAAAGCGTACAGGTGATAATGGCTGCTTTCCAGCGGTCCAACGGCTTGGGCACACCTACCCTCCCCATATTGTCCTTGATACGCAAGACCCCTTAGTTTGAGGAGCAACGCGTAACTTTTACCCGGACTACATTAATCAGTCATCGTTCCGGTGGAACGGGCCGAATAAGCGTCTATCCGAAGGTTGGAGAGCAGTCCAGTTGTGGACCGCAAGCTTGCCAGCGATTGAGTATCGTTAAATTGAGCCGGTTATCCCGACTGTCTGTTAGGCCCGTTCCCGCTCACGCGCGCGCAGCTACGCGAGCGTCGGCTGGAGCGGGTTAGACTTCCTGATTTCCGGAGAGATTCTCAGCGTCCAATTTATCTTTTTCGCGGCCGGTTGAACGTTTGTTTTTTATCAGATTATCTCTGGATATGATAAGATTTGTAACATTTCTCGGTAATCTTCGTTCAACATACTCCGACCCTTTGAGTGACCACAGCTCCGCCGTCAACTCCCATATGAATGAGACACATTCTGCCGCAGATGCGCGGACAAAGCTGTCATCCTCTTTGGAAACTTTTTTCAATGTGGCTTGAGCGCGAATCACTTTCATGTTCTGATTATACCATGCTTCCGCATTCACTCATCTAAAATGTTACCGAAGGGGTATAGTTCGCTCTGGCGATTCATTATGCTACGCCTCCGGTCGAGTCCTATTATTTGCCCCTATGGTCTTGGTTGTCAAGGGGGTTCCCGGTGGCAGAAAGCAGGGCCAATCCATTGTGATTACCCACTTTAGAACGGGCTTTAGAGTGGGCCTCCTTGACCGCCAGGTTAAAAAAGATTAACATGAACTATAAAATAGACCAATGTTCAACTAAATGAATATGGTGCCCAAAAGGGAGGACCAATGGCTCAGAGTCTAATGCTCGTCTTGGTGGCCATTGTGGCCCTGGGCGCAGGTTGTGGTATCGGTCTTTATGCCAGACAGGTTGTCAGTAGTTCTAGGATACGGAGTGACGAGGAACGGGTCGCCAAACTTGTTAGGGAAGCTGAGACAAGGCAGAAGGAAATTCTATTAGAGGCCAAAGATGAGGCTATTCGAGCAAAATCCGCTGCTGAGTCCGAAATCCAGGCTCGAAGGAATGATCTACAACGATTAGAGAGGCGAGTTACCCAAAAAGACGAAAACCTGGAACGTAAACTGGAGGCATTGGATCGCCGGGACCGCAATCTAGCCCAGAAAGAAAAGGAACAGGCCCAAGCGGGGGCGCACCTGGAAGATATGCGAAAGCAGCAGATCCGCCAATTGGAACAGGTAGCGGCCCTTTCCACCGATGAAGCCCGCAAGCTCCTGCTCCAAGCCATAGAAACAGAGGTAAGGGAAGAAGCTTCCCGCAAGGTCCGGGAGATAGAAGCCCAGGTCAAAGAGGGGTCTGACCGCCGCGCCAGAGAAATCGTTGCCACGGCCATCCAGCGCCTGGCAACTGATGTAGTCTCAGAGACTACGGTCTCGGTTGTCCCCATACCCAGCGATGAGATGAAGGGGCGCATCATCGGTCGTGAGGGTCGTAATATCCGGGCATTGGAAAATGCCACCGGGGTTGACCTGATCATAGACGATACACCCGACGCGGTTACCCTCAGCGCCTTTGACCCCGTGCGTCGAGAGGTAGCTCGTCTGGCCTTGAGCCGCCTTATCCTCGATGGGCGTATACATCCTGCCCGCATTGAGGAGGTCGTAAACAAGGCCAAGGCTGAGGTGGACGGCGCAATTCGGGAAGAAGGAGAAAGGGCCGCTATCGAGGCAGGAGTCCCGGGGCTGCATCAGGAGCTTATCAAGCTACTCGGCCGCCTGAAGTACCGCTTCAGTTACGGGCAGAACGTCCTCACCCATAGCCTTGAAGTTGCGCACCTTTGCGGCATGATCGCCTCGGAATTGGGAGAGGATGTCAATGTCCTTAAAAAGGCCGGCCTGCTCCACGATATTGGTAAGGCGATTGACCATGAAGTTGAGGGCACCCACGCTAGTATCGGCGCGGACCAGGCCCGTAGATTCGGCCAGTCCCAACGCGTTGTTCAGGCCATCGCCGCCCATCATCTCGAGGATGAGCCGGTCACCCTGGACGCCATTCTGGTGGCAGCTTCCGATGGCATAAGCGGCGGCCGCCCTGGCGCACGCCGGGAGTCCATAGAGCACTACTTCAGGCGCCTGGAGGCTCTTGAGAAGGCGGCAACAGGATTCCCAGGCGTAGAAAAGGTCTATGCTATCCAGGCCGGACGGGAGGTCCGTATCATCGTCAAGCCCGAGGAGATAGATGACCTGAGCGCGATGCGCCTGGCCCGGGATATCGTCAAAAACATAGAGGCTAACCTGGAGTACCCAGGGCAGATCAAAGTAACAGTCATCCGTGAGACCAGGTCCGTGGAGTATGCCAGGTAGAATATGCGCTTCCTGATGTTAGGCGACGTGGTGGGCAAGCCAGGGAGACGCGCCGTCGCCCGCCTGCTTCCATCTTTGAAAGCCGAGTTGGCACTGGACCTGGTAATCGCCAATGGGGAGAACGCCGCCGGGGGCAGGGGATTAACCCTTTCCACGGCCAGCGAGTTGTTCTCCGCGGGTGTGGACGTCATCACCTCAGGAAACCACATCTGGGACCAGAAGGAGATTATTGCCCATCTGGAGGGCGAGATGCCGATCCTCCGCCCCCTGAACTATCCACCGGGGCTACCCGGCCGCGGTTATTTGGTTTGGAACGATACCCTGATCATAAACCTGATAGGCCGGATATTCCTGGGGAATTTCGACTGTCCCTTTCGGGGCTTCGATGCCTTGCTGGCGCGCCTCGACCCCCTCCCCACCAGGATAATCGTGGACTTCCACGCCGAGGCCACCTCTGAGAAGATCGCCTTCGGATGGTATCTCGACGGGCGGGCCAGCGCCGTGTTAGGCTCTCACACCCACGTGGCGACGGCCGATACCAGGGTGTTGCCCAAAGGGACAGCTTATGTGTCGGACGTTGGCATGGTAGGCCCGATGAACTCGGTTATTGGTATGGAGATCCAGACGGTAATGGAGCGCTTCCTCCGCCAGCTTCCTACCCAGATGGACGTAGCCACGGGGCCGGTGGTCTTCAATTCGGTGTTCGTGGAGATCGATGACGCTACAGGTCGGGCCAGGGAGATGTACCGCCTGGACCGAAAGGTGGACTGAAAGTGGGCCTGGCCGACCTTCACCTGCACACCACCGCTTCGGACGGCAGGCTAACGCCGGAGGATCTGGTCAGCGTAGCCGCCGGCCGTGGCCTACGGTACATCGCTATAACCGATCACGATTCTACCGAGGGCGTGGACCGGGCGGTGGCGGCTGCCAGGCTTTACCCCGGCCTCACGGTTATCCCAGGGCTAGAGGCGAGCACGGATATACCCCATGCTGAGGTCCATATCCTGGGGTACTTCCTGGACTATCACGACCCGGAGTTACAGGAGCAGTTGCTGGTACTCCGCAACGGCCGCATTGACCGGGCCAAGAGGATGTTGGACAAGCTGAGCAAGCTAGGCATCAGGCTCCAGTGGGAGCGGGTAGTCGAGCTGGCTGCCGATGGCTCGGTGGGACGGCCCCACATCGCCCAGGCCATGCTGGAGAAGGGCTATATCCACACCTTCAAGGATGCTTTCAACAAGTACATCGGGCGGGATGGCCCGGCCTATGCCGAGCGCTACAAGCTGACCCCCGTTGAGGCGGTCTCCCTTATCGTCAAAAAGGGCGGACTGGCCGTCCTGGCCCACCCCGCCGAGCACCCGTCTATCGTAGACCTGCTGCCATCCCTCATCGAAGCCGGCCTGGTGGGCATCGAGGCCTACTACAACTACTACTCCAGTGAAGTGGTGGAAGATATACTGCGGCTGGCCGAAAAATTCGGCCTGATCCCCACGGGTGGCAGCGACTTCCATGGGGAGGGGACCGGCGTTGACGCCCAGTTGGGAGAGCCTGACGTCCCGGTTGAGCATGTGTTGCGGCTCATCGAGCTGGCCCAGCGGAAGGGTGAGACACTATCTACTAGAGTATCTACGTAGACAATACCCGCAAGACCGACATTAGGCCATACTTCGAACCCCTCCAAGCCCCCTAACCCCGTTTGATCCCGCTCAAACGGCCATAGCAACACGAACCTCGCCAACACGTTGACTCTCTCAAGGCCCCGTGATAATCTTGGCAAAAGCGGCTATGAAGCGATAACCAGTACAAGGGAAAATTTTAATGTCCCAGAGAATAAAGGCTGTCTATCACCCAGGGTACTTCGTCCCTAAAGAGCCTTGCCATATCCCGGAAGGATCCGAAGTGGAGATTATATTTCAAGGTCCACTATAACTATGTGGAGTGGCATATGCGCCAGGCCCTGGCTCCCATCCTCTTCGATGACGAGGAGCGGGAGGTGGCCGAGAGACTTCGGGATTCGGTGGTCGCCCCGGCCAAGCGATCTCCCAAGGCACAGGCCAAGGCCCAGAGGAAGCATACCGCTGACGGGCTGCCAGTGCACAGCTTCCAGACGCTACTGGAGGATTTGGCCCAGATCAA
>JAUYDP010000080.1 GCA_030691805.1 Dehalococcoidia bacterium
GTCCTTCCTAACCGCCATCCGTACCTCTGTTCCCAACTCCACCATCTCCCCAGGGCTGGGGGTGACGCTTAGCACACAGCCCACACAAACCTTCACCAGGGCCGGATCGGGCAGGACGTCATGGCCCTGGTAGTTCACACCATAGAGGACGTTGCGCAACCCAGCCTGCTGAATGGCCTTTAGGGCCTTGTCCTCGGAGAGGCCAACGACGTTGGGAACGGCAACCTTACTGATCGGAGTCAATGGGGAAGTAGGGGGCACTGGCTGGGTACTGGTGATCGCCGGAGTGACGGTAAGCGGGAGGGTAGCGGTTATGGCGGGACTGGCCACGGCGTATGGAGGCAGCCCCGAGGGGTAAAGGCTAAAGGGATCATCCGGCGGTATGGGGATGTTGTTCACCAGCGCCCAGTCCCGGGCTTCCGGGGGCAACACCTGAAAGACCTTTTGCTCCCGTTCCTCGGGCGGCGTATCCGGGCCGGCCAATCCTCCGGTGCGCCGGTCTATCCAGTAGGGCCGGTAGACGTCGTCGATCTTCCTTGGCGCCGTGCCCTTTACAAATAGCTCTTTGACGGTTTTGGGACAGTAGGAGGACGGCAGCAGGCCGGAGGTTGCACAGACCTGCACTTCTTCCAGGCCCGGCGGGCGCTGAAAAGGCTTGGCGGGCGTGCCTTTCAGGGTCTCTTCCATGAAGTCGTGCCAGATGGGTGCGGCTGTGAGAACACTCAGGGTCTTCTTCATGGCCTGGTTATTGGAGTTGCCTACCCAGACGCCCGCAACCAGGTCCGGGGTGTAGCCCACGGTCCAGGTGTCCCGCCAGTCATCGGTAGTGCCGGTCTTCACGGCGGCCGGCCTGTTGGTAAGCTCTAGCGGCCCTCTGGGGGCAAAGACCAACGTGCGGGCCTGGTTGTCAGATAGGATATTGGTTATGAGGTAGGCTTGCTGGGGGGGAACGACCAGTTTGGATTGGGGCTCCCGAAACTCTTCCAGGACCTTGCCGGTGGAGTCCTCGACCCGCAGAATGGCCACTGGGTCAAGCTCCCGATGGCCGGGCTGTCTGGTGGCGGGATCCACGGGATTCCCTGCCATAGTCCCCCCGTTGGCAAACACGGAGTAGGCATATACGATGTCCAGGAGTTTTACCTCTCCTCCTCCCAGGGTGAGGGAGAGACCGTACGTGTTTTTCAGGTTCAGGGTAGTGATTCCCATGCGGTGGGCGGTCTCTATAGTATCCTCCACTCCGGCGAATTGGATAGTCTTTATAGCAGGGATATTGACGGAGTTTGCCAGGGCAAGGCGAATGGATAGCGGTCCCCGGAACTTGCCGTCCACGTTTTCTGGTTTATAGATAGGATTGGGCGCGTCGGGGAATTCGCTGGGTATATCCATAAGCACCGTGGAGGGACTATAGCCCTTCAGGAAGGCCGTCAGGTAGGTGAAGGGCTTGAATGAAGATCCGGGCTGACGTTCCGACACGGCTACGTTAACCTGGCCGCTTATCTCCGGATCGAAATAGTCTACGCTTCCCAACATGGCTAGTATTTCGCCGGTCTGGGGGCGTATGGCCACCAGGGCAGCGTTGGAGGCGCTGTATTGCTTGAGCTGGGCTATACGCTCCCTGGCGATTCGCTCCGCAGTTTCCTGGGTCTTAAGGTCCAAGGTTGTGAAGACCCTAAGCCCGCCTTTGAAAAGCGCCTCTGCTCCGTATTTCTCCCTTAGCATCTCCCGCACGTACATTACGAAATGCGGAGCCTTGATAGGGAACTTTTGGGGGGCAAAGCGGAGTTCTTCCCTGCGGGTGGCCTGTGCTGCGTCCTCAGTGATGTACCCGTTGCGTACCATAAGCTCTAAAACATCTGATTGGCGGATTTTAGCCAGCTTCGGGTTTACAAGGGGAGAGTATAGAGATGGCGCTTGGGGCAATCCAGCCAGCAAGGCGCTCTCTGCGAGGGTCAGGTCCTTGGTGGACTTGCCGAAGTAGCTTTGGGCCGCCGCCTCGATGCCGTAGCTCAGGTTGCCGTAAGAAATCTCGTTAAGGTACATCTCCAGGATATTGTCCTTGGAGTACCTGCGGGTGATCTCCACGGCCAGGAGGACCTCCTTGGCCTTACGGGTAAGGGACCGCTCCGTCCTTTCCTTTTCCGGGATCAGCACGTTTTTAACCAACTGTTGGGTTATGGAGCTGCCTCCTTGAATGTCTCCTTCTCCGGTAATGTTAGAGTAGGCTGCTCTCAATAGCCCGCGGATATTAACCCCCTGGTGCTGGTAAAAGTCGGCGTCTTCTGTGGCCAGAGTTGCCTCTATCAAAAATTTGGGGAGCTGGTTCAGTGACACCATGGTACGCTTGCCAAGCTGGGGATCGAATATCTCGTTGAGCAGCTCGCCATTGCGGTCGTAGATCTTCGTAGTGAGAGAGATTGAGCGGTCTTCTAGTGCCTCGGGATTAGGCAGGTCCTTTACCAGATAGGCGTAGGCCGCCCCGGCGCCGGCCGCAGTCACCGCCAAGAGCAAGAAGATCCCGATGGTGGCCGTTAAAAGAACAATCTGCGGTGTACGGCTGGGCGCCCTTTTTCGGGCGAGAAAGACGGCGTGATGTGTGGTTCGGTTTTGCCCGCGGCTAGACATCTCAGTAAACCTTCTCAATCACCAGGAAATGGGAAAGACCGAAAGCCCGCAGCGGTGTGCCTTCCAGGGCATAAGTTATTCGACGTAGAATCGTGGCCAGCCAGGGGCGGCGAGCGGAGATGTTATCAAATCCAGGGTAAACGTAGCTCCAGTGGACCTGGCGGACCGGCAGCCCCCTCATAAGCTTCCGTAGGTCCCTGGCCAGGTAGCACCGGGCATGGGGCACCATGAGGCGCCGGATGGGGTCTGGCAGGTAGTTGATGAGCGGAGCCAGCCGGAAGATATACTTCTGGCCCAGGTAGAAGCCGTGGGTCTCCATAGGATAGAGACGGTTGGGGGCATAGATTACGATTCGTCCTCCCAGCCTGACCACCCGGCAGGCCTCACCCAGGGCTTTAGCGTCGTCCGCAACGTGCTCCAGGACCTCGTGGAGGAAGACCATGTCAAAGATTCCGTCCTTAAAGGGCAGGGCTTCCGCCACTGCCTGTAGGACTCGGGGAGCCTTCTCTCTGGCTTGGACCAGCCTAGCCATGTTTACCTCTACCCCATATGCCCGTGGGGTGAATCGCCGAAACTGGCTCAGATAGGCGCCGATGCCGCACCCCACGTCCAGGACCCTTTTCCCGTCCAGGTCAATGTGTTTCAGCACCAGGCCCAGGCGCCGGTCCTGGCCCTTCCGCCATACATAGCTAGGGTGGCCAAGGGCAATGGTCTTGTCTTTAGCAGTTATCAAGGTTAGTCCTTGCCACCATAGTAGCAGAGGGTTGAGGGTTGTTCAATGGCGCTTCTGGCCCTTTGTTGCGTGTGGAATATCGGTCAATATAGTAATATAAGCAAGAGTCGCGTACTTGGTCGTACCCAGGTGATGATTTCACACTGATTACGTGTGGCCGACATCTGTTGGCCCAGGGCCGTGGACTTGTGAGCCTACCAAATAAGTCGCAGCACATCTAAGAAGAAGAGGCGAACGAAACTTGGTGGTTCAGTCGGAAGTACCCTGGTCATGTAGAGGGAGAGGTCCAAATGGCTGCTGAAGTGATAGAGGACGATATTAACGCTGCCGCCAGAATTATAGGGGACATTAGCCT
>JAUYDP010000082.1 GCA_030691805.1 Dehalococcoidia bacterium
CTAAAAGTGGCTTTCACCCGCAGCGTCAAGTCGATCTTCCCATAACGTATGATGGAATTATCTTTGACGAAGGATTGCGACTTGACGTGTTGGTTAGCGACCTTGTTATCTGTGAACTCAAAGCAGTTGATCATGAAAAACCTGTTTGGGAGGCTCAACTCCTCAGTCATCTGAAACTGACGGGTAAACGACTTGGCTTTCTGATTAATTTCAACGTGCCGGTGATAAAAAAGGGGGTCAAACGATTTGTTGTCTGATTTCCTTCGTGTCTTTGTGACTTTGTGGCTGAGTAGTTAAGCCAGGATTAATAAATTGACTGTCCTTTGTCTCCCGTCTATCATGGGTCTGTAGCGCCTTTGTGCCAGTTCCCCTGGGAGGTGACCCTATTTCCGCTGAATATCCGATCCTCGTTTCAAGTTACTCTCCTTCACCGGATCTGCGGATGTCGGGTGGGACTTAAAGGCCAGGGCCGGGAGGGCCTCCGCTACGCCATCGAAGAGATGACGGAGCCACGCATAATGGTGCTTAATGGCATATGAGAACCAAATTCAGAAGGGACGGTTCATGAATCGTCCCTACGTCCCGTCTTTGAAGCATTTTCATTCTCTGAAAATAGAAGTTGTGACATATCCTATTACTGAATTACTGATGGCTGATGGCTGATTACTGAAAGCTGACAACTGACAACTTAAAAAAGGGAGGAAATAAAGATGGAAACAAAGACTATTTGCGTGCTTGGTGCAGGCACGATGGGCAGCGGAATTGCGCAGGTAGCAGCCCTGTCGGGATTTGAGGTGGTCCTGAGGGACATTAACCAGGACCTTCTAGTGCGGGGGATGGGCAATATCCAGCGAAGTTTGGAGCGGCTGGCCAAGGCCGGAAAGATCAAGGAAGCTAGCGTCGAGCCGCTATTGTCAAGGATACGGATGACCACAGATCTGGCCGCCGGCGCCAGCGCGGCCCAGTTGGTTATCGAGGCCGTTCCAGAAAAGCTGGAACTGAAGCAGTCCATCTTCAAGGAATTGGACCGGGTCTGCCCCCCGGAGACCCTGCTGGCATCTAATACGTCGGGTATAAGCATAACTTCTATAGCCAGCGTAGCGGAGCATAGGGGTAGGATCATTGGAATGCACTGGTTCAATCCAGCCCCCATCATGCGCTTGATCGAGATTATTCGGGGCCTGGAGACTACCGACGAAACCGTGCGTACCGTCTTGGACCTATCAAACAGGATGGGCAAGCAAGCGGTGGTGGTCCAGGATTCCCAGGGCTTTATTGTCACCAGGGCGCTAACTCCGTTCCTGCTAGAGTGCTGGAGGATGCTGGAGGAAGGCATCGCCACAAAGGAGGATATTGATACTGCTATCAAGCTGGGACTAAATCACCCCATGGGGCCCTTTGAGCTCACGGACTTCATCGGCCTGGATGTGGAGTTATCTGTCTGCGAGGACATGAGGAGTACCTATGGGGACAGGTTCGTGCCGCCCCAGACCCTGCGGCGCCTGGTCAACTCCGGGCACCTGGGGAGGAAGACTGGGAGGGGCTTTTACACATACAAGAGTTGACACGTTCGTTTCAAAATGCTATGGTGTCCCAGAACACTCGTTCTTGGATTGGAGGAGACTATGAAACGCCTGTCAGGCAAGCAACAGAACATACTAGGATACCTCAAGGAGTTCGTTACCGAGAAGGGATACCCACCCAGCATCAGGGAGATCGGCAAGGCTTGTGGCATCAGCTCTACATCGGTGGTTAAGTACAACTTAAACATTCTTCAGCGCGAAGGCCATATTCGCCGGGACCCAGACGTATCCCGGGGGATAGACGTTCCCTTCCTATCGAGGGAGCGCGTGGTCCACGTGCCGTTGATGGGCACCATCGCCGCCGGCCAGCCTATCCCCGTTCCTTCCCAGGAGTCCTGGTCCCCAGCCGCTGTCGCCGAGTCGGTGGAGCTTACTCGTGATCTGGTGAAGGGCCGTGAGAATGTCTTCGCACTTAGGGTTAAGGGCACGTCAATGATAGATGCATTGATAGACGATGGAGACCTGGTCCTGATGGAAGCAACCCAGTCGGCGGATGAAGGGGATATGGTGGCGGTCTGGCTGAAAGACCAGGGAGAGACCACCCTGAAGCGTATCTATCGGGAAGGACGGCGAGTGCGTCTCCAACCCGCCAACTCTCAGATGCAGCCGATCTATGTTGATGCCCGCCAGGTGGAAATCCAGGGAAGGGTTGTCGGAGTGATAAGAGGCATTTAGACTTTTTCTGGACGCAGGTCCTCTTGGAGAGCCTGTAGCCGGATCAAAAGCGCCCCTGCTATCAGCGTGGCCGGCACTACGATAATTCCCAGCTTGAAGTACTGGAACGTCGAGAGTTCTCTTAGCCCTCGTCCAGGAAGAAGACCGGTGGGGGAGGAAAGCCGTTGAAGTGGGAGGCGTACGATAGGGTATAAGCACCGACGTTCATCAGGTAGACCCTATCGCCAACGCGAGGACTGGGAAGCATTACATCCTGGCAGATCGTATCCACGCTGTCGCAACTGGGGCCGGCCAGGGTGAAGGGCCGGCGGGGTCCCTTGCGTTCGGTCACCGCCTGATACCTGATGCCCTGGCTGGCCTCGAAAATAGCGTTGAAGATTCCTGCGTCCAGGTAGAGCCACTCCTCACAACCCCGGCTGGCCCGGCCGATAACCGTGGTAACCAGGACAGCCGCCTCGCCCACCAGGGCGCGGCCCGGCTCGATGGCCAAACGGGGCCTATTTCCAGGGAATAGCTCGCGAATGGCGCCGTCTATTGCGGCCCCGATCTCCTCGGTTGTGGGGACCTTCTTGCCGTGGTAGACTGGCAGTCCGCCACCGAGGCTCAATAAGTCTAATTGCATGCCCTTCTTTCGGGCCTGGTCCCACACCTGGCGGCACAGGAAGAGGGCGTCTACCCAGTTGTCCTTATTCAGGCACTGAGATCCCACGTGGAAGGTCAGCCCAAATGGCTGCAATCCCAATCTAGCCGCCCGGCGCAACAGCTTCAGCGTGGTGCCCGCATCCATCCCGTATTTCCCGCAGAGGGGCCACTCGCTTCCGGTGTTGCTCACTACTAGCCTGGCGACGACTTTGCTGCCAGGAGCCATCGAGGCCAGTTTGTCCAACTCTGCTGCGGAGTCGAAGGCGAAGGTGCGCATGCCGGCTTGATGGGCCTGGGCCAGGAAGGCTGGGGCCTTTACCGGGTTGTATGAAACGATTCTTTCGGGTGAGGCCTTCGCCTCTAAGGCCAGTTCCAGCTCGCGACAGGACGATACCTCGAAGCCACACCCGAGTTCGGCCAATGCTCTCAACACTTTAGGGTGAGGGTTTGCCTTGACGGCGTAGAAAACGTCCAGGCCAGGTATACTCGCCAGCACCTTTTCGTACTGCTGGCGGACGTTTCCCCTGTCCACCAAGAAAAAGGGCGACTCATAGCGGCCCGCGGTCTGGACCAATTCTTGTGAGAATTTCATCAGACTATAAGTAATGGCTGGCTATCGGTGATGATGGGCGCATGGGCACCTTCTCGCAAATAGCGAGGCTGGCAGAAAAGATGGGCCTGGACCTGCCCCTCATAGAACCTTAGATCGCGGCACCCCCGCCGGTCCAGGGTCTGGTCCACCGCAGTAGGGGTCAGGGAAGCCAGGTCCCTGGATTTGGAGGCCACGACGAACCCCCAGGATTCGCCGAAAGAAGGAACGTGCACCCGGTAGGGAGCTACGTAGGGGAAGACGGCCTTGACAGTCTGGACGATGCTCAGGTGGCCCTGGTGTACTCCCAGGTCTGTGCTCTCAGCTTGGACTGCCATAGTCCCCTCCGGAGAAAGACGGGAGTATGCCAACAGGTAGAATTCCCGCGTGAACATACGATATGAAGGCCCGCCGGTGAGCGGGTCGGTGGCGTCAACCAGGACTGTGTCGAATACCTCTTCTGTCTCTTCCAGGTAAGCCCGAGCATCGCCATGGAGCAACTCGACCCGGGTATCTTCAAACGCGCCCTGGTGCCAGGCGAAGAGGTGCTCTTTGCAGGCCCGCACCACTTCTGCATCAATATCCACCATAAGGACCCTTTCCACAGTGTTATGTCTAAGGCTCTCCCGTAAAAGGGCGCCCTCTCCGGAGCCGATTATGAGGACACGTCTGGGGTTTGGGTGTGTAATCAACGCAGGGTGGGTCAGGGATTCGTGGTAAAAATACTCGTCCATCTCGGAGGATTGGATCTTGTCATCCAGGAAAAGGCAGCGTCCGAAGGCCGCTGTGTCCAGGACCTCCAGGCTCTGGTAAGGTGTCCTGGCGACCAGCACCTCTTTCAGGACCTGGTAACTGAGCCTTTCCCCATTCCTCTTGCTAAAGGTCTTCCAGGGCATGAGGCTATGAGGGAATACCGTTGCCGGCGACTCCACGCTTGACCTCTATAGCCTGCACGTGAGAAGGGGAAAAGATCCGCTGGAAGATAGGCATAACTATGGAGGGGTCCAGGTCATCTTCACAGATGAAGACATCTACGGCGGCGAAACCCAGCTCGGGCCAGGTGTGGATAAGTACGTGGGACTTGGATAAGACGGCCACCCCGGTGATGCCGACGGGGCTGAAAGGATGGATATCGAGGTCGAGAATCTTAGCGTTACAGACTTGGGCCGACTGCCGGAGGGCTTGCTCCACCAACCCCATATCATTGAGCCCCTGGCAGTCCCAGAGTTCAAGAATCAAATGCTTTCCCAGGCTTTTCATCCGTCACCTCGCCGTATATTTTCGACCTCTTGCAGGGTCATTGGTCTAGTTGATTGGGGTTCCTCTAACATAGGGGCGACCTCCATGTCTCTTGCCCAGGCCAGACTCTCTCTGCCCACGTAAAGCCCTTTTTCATCGAGGCCGTCCAGGCAGGATCGCGACCCGGGTAGCAGTTCCAATCTGTAGAGAGCAGAGCGATACCATTCTTCCTGGGGCGGGCGAAAAAGCCCTTCCTGGTCCAGCTTAACGGTGCTGCCCAGGTAGTCCCAGTTAACGTAGGTGCTGAAATCGGCGATTACGTCCGTTATAACCACGTGGCAATCCAGCACCAGGTAACGCTGAAGCTCCCTCCACCGATACAAAGATGATTCTATCACAGTTAGACCGAAATAACCAGCCGTTCCCGCCTCTCTCAGGGCTTCGATGCCACGAGAAAGGAAGAGCCTCATGCCTCCGGGTGCGTCCGGAGGGTCGGTAAAGAAGGCGTCAAATGAGGAGGCGACTCCCGGCGGTAGCGGTTTCGCCAGGTCGTGGGTTATTATCTCCAAGGATATGCCCTCGGAACGGGACGCCTTTTCCATAAAATTTGTAAGCCTGGGATCTATTTCCAGCACGGTCACCCGCCGCGGCAGGCCGGTCAGCGCCGCGGCCAGGCCCATGAGGTCATCATCGCCCAGCACCAGCAGGTCCTTACCCTCCAGGTCGCCCCGGTCCGCCATGAGGACCAACCGGGCCATGGTGGTTTCTGGCGTAACATAGGCTTGATCGAACTCAGGGACGGGGTCAGGGCGTGACGCTGCCAGTTGGCGAAAGCGCTCTAAGGGTTGCTTAAGCCGGTTCAGGGATATCCCTCTGCCGCCGCAGGGACGGCACCGGTAGCGCCGGCGGGGGCGTAAGCCCCTTGCCCGGCAAAGCTGCTTCCCTGTTCTGGTAAGGCGTATCACCCCAGAGTTGCCGGCGGCCAGCAGCCCCTGTTCCTCTAGAAGTGCGGCTATCTCTGCTACGAGATGGAATGGCCGGCCTGCGAGGCCGGTGGCATCCCAGAGCGTCGGGCCAGCCATGAGAGCGGCGAGGACTCGGTCCAGGTCGGCCTGGCTGCATTCCAGTCCGGTCCGGACGGTTGCAGCCTGGGCGATGTCGTTATAACGAATCACTCATTCACTCGCCCACCATCTGAAGCACAATCTCCCTGGACCGCGGCCGGTTGTCGAAGTCAACCAATACCACTTGCTGCCAGACGCCCAGAATCGGGCAGCCGCCGGAGAAGGGAACAGTGAGGGAAGGCCCTAATGCCGAAGCACGCACATGCGAATAGCCGTTGGCGTCATTCCAGCGAAGGTCGTGGTTGTAGGGAGGGCCTTCGGGGGCTACCCGCTGCCAGAAAGAACGGAAGTCCTCTTCCAGGCCCGGCTCGTACTCAATAGTGGTCACGGCGGCGGTAGAGCCAATAACGAACAGGTTTACAATGCCATCTTTCAGCCCGGAACGCGCTACTTCGGAGATTAGTTGTGGGGTGATGTCTGTCATGTCGCAGTGTCCCTTGGTCCGCAGTTGCAGCCGTCTCGTCACCACCATCTCTCTCCACCTCCTGCTGCAAGGGATTATAACATAGACTGGAATTTATGCGCCCGTTAATCGCCATTTTCCGTCTCCTTTGCCTCGAAAGGGCCACCGGGTTATAATAGGGTCAAGGGTCCAGGTACAGGGTTTAGGGTTTAGGTTATGGGGTCTGGGTGAGGCAGGTTTGATTAGGTCAGACCTAACTGTTGGGCGCGTCGCCACGAAAGGGATAAGTACTCTAAGGGGCAGTGGGGCGGACACAAGGTCCGCCCCTACATGCTGGTATACTTCCCCTACACGCTGGTATACCGCCCCTACACGCTGGTATACCGCCCCTACACGCTGGTATTGCCCCTACACGCTGGTATACTTCCCCTACACGCTGGTATACCGCCCCTACACGCTGGTATACTGCCCTTACACGCTGGTATACTTCCCCTACACGCTGGTATACCGACACGTCTGGGCCCACGTAGGGGTCGACCTTGTGTCGACCCGGCGCGGCTTGTGGCGCCCAACTTGTTTTTCAAGACCGAGATCCGTCTGCTGACCGCTGACCACTGACGGCTGATAGCTGATAGCTGATAGTTGATCGCTAGGAGGTAGAGTGTCCATCCCAGGGGGACTGGTAAACATATTGCCGGAAACGTCTCAGGTAAGCCCGGAGGACCACTTGGTTATTGGGGGTTGCGATCTGGTGCAACTGGCCCGCGAGTACGGAACGCCCCTTTACCTATTCGACGAGGGGACCTTGAGGCGACGCTGCCGGGAATTCGTTGGCGAGTTTACCAGCCGCTACGCCAATACTCAGGTCCTTTACGCCAGCAAAGCCTATTCTAACCCCGCCCTGGTCAAGCTTTTTCAGGAAGAGGGTCTCGGCCTGGACGTGGTGTCGGCTGGGGAATTGATGATAGCCCGCGCCGCAGGTTTCCCGTTGGAACGGGCCTACTTCCACGGCAACAACAAGACCCCTCAGGAGCTGGAGCTGGCCTTGTCGCACGGAATTGGGCGTATTGTTGTAGACAGCTTCTACGAGTTGGACCTATTGGAGGGGATTGCGGCCTCCCAAGGTAAGACGGTGCAGATATTGCTGCGCCTTTCCCCTGGTATAGACCCCCACACCCATGCCAAGACAACCACGGGGATAATTGATAGTAAGTTCGGCTTCCCCATCGCCACCGGCCAGGCGGAGGAGGCGGTCTGGACGGCCCAGAAACTCCCCCACCTGGACCTGGTCGGGCTGCACTGTCATCTGGGGTCCCCTATCTTTGAGGTCGAGCCTTATGCTCAGGCTCTGGAGGTCCTGCTGGAATTCGTCTACTACGTAGAGACTATGTACGCCTTCCAGTTAAAGGAGCTAAGCCCGGGTGGTGGCTTCGCCATCCAGTATGTGCCGGAAATCCCGCCCCCAAGGGTGTCCGAGTACGCCGAAGTCATCACCTCTAATATCAAGAATTGGCTGGGAGCCAGGGAGGCGCCCCGCTTGCTCATCGAGCCGGGACGGTCTATCGTAGGGAGAGCCGGGGTGGCCCTTTATACCGTGGGGGCCAGTAAGGAAGTGCCCGGTATCAGGAAGTTCGTTTCGCTGGATGGGGGAATGGGCGATAACATCCGTCCTGTAATATATGGTTCCCGTTATGTAGCCGTAGTTGCAAACCGGGTCTCTGCGCCGGAGGAGGAAAAGGTGACCCTGGCAGGCAAATACTGTGAATCGGGGGACCTTCTCATCGAAAATATCACCCTCCCCCGCCTGAGGGCAGGTGACCTGGTGGCAATACCCGCCAGCGGGGCCTACTGTCTGTCCATGGCTAGCAATTACAATGCCTCCCTGCGCCCACCGATTGTCATGCTAAAGGAGGGCAAAGCCAGGGTCATACGCCGGCGGGAGACCTTCGAGGACTTGATGCGCTGCGATGTCTGGTAGGCTCTCAGGTTATCCGAAGGTAGTCGGACGTATTCAGCGTGAGCTGGTTGAGGGACTGGTCTCTCACGCCTACTTGGTATTGGGACCTCCCCAGGTAGGGAAGATGGTCCTGGCTCTGGACCTGGCCCAGGCCCTGAACTGTGAAGGGCCCGATGTCCCGTGCGGCCGTTGTCCTCACTGCCAAAAGACCGTTGCCTTGGCCCATCCTGACGTACAGGTCCTGGCGCTGCTGGTGGACCAGAAGTCAGAGCGCTTTCACCAGGTGGTTAGCATAGACCAGGTCAGGGCGCTACAGCGGGATGCCAGCTTGCATCCATATTGGGGGAAATACCGGGTATTTATTATTGATGGGGCGCAGCGGATGAGCACCGAGGCTGCCAACTGTCTTCTAAAGACCCTGGAGGAGCCTCCGCCTGCCTGCATCATTATTCTCCTGGCTACAGAGGAGAATGACCTGCCGGCAACGATCATCTCTCGCTGCCGTAAGGTCTATTTGCGACCGTTGCCCGTGTCGCAGGTCGAGAGAATATTATTGGAGCAAGGAACAGCACCGGAAGAAGCCCTTCTACTATCGAGGCTCTCAGGGGGTCGGCTGGGATGGGCCCTTTCCGCGAGGGGTGAAACCCGGCTGATGAGCGCTCGATCCAGTGTACTGGGCTCCTTGCGGGGGGGCCTTGGCGGAGGAATACCGGAGCGGTTCCATCTGGCGGAAGAGATGGCCGGCCTATTTTACAAGGATAGGAGCGCTCTAGAGAGGGCTTTGCAGATATGGCTAGGATGGGCGAGGGACCTTCTGCTGGTCAGGGGAGGATTTAACCAAGGGATAAGCAACGTTGACGAAGAGCAGGCGCTCAACCAGTGGAGCGAGAGGCTCTCCAATAAGGAGATATTAGCATTCGTTAAGGCTATCATAAGTACACTGGAATGCCTGGAGCGAAATGTAAGCCCCCGTTTAGCTCTAGACGCTCTAATGCTTCAGGCTCCGCACCGCGGCGCCGATGCCTAGAAGTCCGGCCGGAAAGTCTCATTTGGCAGAATTCCGGCGCAATATCACGTTCGGAAGTTAGCAATAGGGACGCCATTTCCCGGTTTTCGGCTTTACTCCTAGCGCCGTGCTGTTGCTTGCACAAACGGTAGGATGGGGGTTATCCCCCCTCGCACGTTTTGGCGCCACGAAAAACGGGGGGGATTGGGGGTGTCCCCCTTCACCCAGCTTAGCCTCATGCAAAGACGGGGGGATTGGGGGTGTCCCCTTCACCCAGATTAGCTTCATGCAAAGACGGGGGGATTGGGGGTGTCCCCTTTCACCCAGATTGGCGTTATGCAAAGACGGGGGTATTGGGGGGTGTCCCCCCTCTCTTATCCGGGCGGTGGGGGGTTGGGTGGACTCAACCGTAGGGAATCCTGCTGGCCCCAAACCAGCAGGCAGGGACACACTTAGGAGGTCTACGGCTAATGCCTGAAATAGTTGGCATAAGATTCAAGCAGGCGGGCAAGGTCTACTACTTCGATCCCGCCGGGCTGGAGCTAGGAATAAACGACCACGTCCTGGTGGAGACCAGCCACGGCCTGGAGATTGGGCGGGTGGTTATAACCCCCAAGCAAGTGGTCGAAGCCGAGATATCCGAGCCACTCAAGCCTGTCATCCGCAAAGCTGAGGACGAGGACTTGAAGAAGGCCGGAGACTGGCAGGACAGGGTAGACGAAGCGCTAAGGACCTGTCAGGCTAAGGTGGCCGATCATAATCTGCCGATGAAAATATTGACTGCGGAGTATAACTTCGACGGGAGCCGCCTCACGTTCTACTTCACCGCTGAGGCCCGGGTGGATTTCCGTGATCTCTTACGGGAGTTGGCCTCTACCTTTCGAACCCGCATCGAGTTGAAACAGGTAGGAGTGAGAGACAAAGCTAAGATGCTTGGGGGCATAGGACGCTGCGGGCGGCAACTGTGCTGTTCTTCGTTTCTTTGCGATTTCTCCACGGTTACGATGCGGATGGCCAAGGAACAGAACCTACCGCTTAACCCCATGAAGATATCCGGACTGTGTGGCCGGCTTTTGTGCTGCCTTTCCTATGAGAACGATCAATACGCCGAAATCAAACAGAAGCTGCCCAAGGTGGGAGAGAGGGTTAACACATCCCACGGCCCTGGGAAGGTGACATCCACTAATGTGCTTAAAGAAACGGTCTACATCGAACTGGAAACCGGGGCCGTCGTAGAGGCGCCGGCCTCCGAAGTCCAGAAGCGGGGAGCCATGGGCGGCCCCCCGCCTTCAGGAAAATCCTAAACACGAGGACGATATGGAAATATCTTGGCTAAGCCATTCCTGCTTCAGGGTAAAGGGGAAGGGTGCGACTATAATCACCGATCCCTATGACCCCAACATTGGATACCAGCTTGGTAAGCCGGTTGCCAACATCGTTACCATTAGCATAGAC
Organism: Dehalococcoidia bacterium; assembly: GCA_030691805.1. Taxonomy (GTDB): domain Bacteria; phylum Chloroflexota; class Dehalococcoidia; order JAUYDP01; family JAUYDP01; genus JAUYDP01. Next base: position 10,674 of record JAUYDP010000082.1, read on the forward strand.
CTCCCCGATCATAATTACGTGCAGGGAGTCGCGGGAGACCCCATGGTCATAGATGGACCGGGAGAGTATGAGATTGCCGGTGTGCGGATAACCGGCATCGCTTCCCGTTCCCGCGATGAGCAGGGGCATCGGAACACGGTCTACGTTCTTGAGATGGACGAAATGAGGCTTTGCCACCTGGGAGAGATGAGCAAGGTGCCCCAGGCCGATCTGGTAGAGGCCGTGGGTAATCTGGATGTCCTCTTCGTCCCCGTGGGGGGAAGGGGAACGCTGGATGCCTCCCAAGCCACCGAGACCATCAGCCTTCTGTCACCCAAAATAGTGGTCCCTATGCACTATAAGACTTCGCTGTTTGGCCCGGACCTGGAGCCGATAGACCGGTTCCTGCGGGAGATGGGGGTAAAGGAGCCGGCGCCTCAAGCCAGGATCAATGTGACCAGGAGCGCCGTCCCGGAGAACACCCAGATGATCATCATGGAGGCGAAAGGCTAGCTGCTTCTTCCCATCTCCCATCTGAGGACCCGTTCCCTTATCCCACCAAAATCCTTTATCGCCAACTCAAGGTATCTGCTGTCCTGTTCGGCCCCTTTCGGGAACTTTAAGATACCCTCCTGGTGGTGAGCCCCTTCGCTCTCGGACTGCCAGGCGACAGGAGCGGCCTCAATTCCCTTCTCGTTCCGCAGCACGGAAAGCTTGGTCCAGTTGTAACGGCCCAGGTCCCCGGAGTGGGTGTCTATTACCACTTGGAAGGCCAGGAAGCGGTCAATCTGGGCGGATGAAGCCTCGGGACTTCCGGCGACCACCCACGTGGCCTTGACGGTGATCCCACCCTGACCCTGGTCGCGTTGCAGAGCTATCTAATGCCCGACGCCCAAGAGCTGGACTGTTGGAGAACCTTATGGTGAAACTTCAGGGCCGAGGGCGGGGGGG
>JAUYDP010000199.1 GCA_030691805.1 Dehalococcoidia bacterium
AGTGTAGAAGCGAGGCATGCCTCGCCCCTACAGTATGGTTCAATGTGGGGGACACCCCCCAAACCCCCGTCCGTCGGTGCCTAGTGTAGAAGCGAGGCATGCCTCGCCCCTACAGTATGGTTCAAAGCGGGGGACACCCCCGAACCCCCGGCCTGCGGCGCCGAGATCACCTATTCACTCAACCACCGCGTTCACTTCATCCATATGTATAACCCGGGGCCGCAGGTATCCGGCTTCTTCCTCGCGTACGTGCTGGTAGGTCAGGATTATGATCTTATGACCCTCCTCCACCAGGCGGGCGGCTGCGCCGTTGACGCAGAAGACCCTCGAGCCGGCTGGCCCCTCGATAGCGTAGGTGGTGAGGCGAGCGCCGTTGTCCACATCTAAGACATGCACCTGCTCATAAGGCAGGATGTCCGCCATCTGCATCAAGTCCCGGTCAATGGTGATGCTCCCCTCGTAGTTTATGTTGGCCTCGGTTACCCTGGCCCCGTGTATTTTACTCTTGAGCATTACCCGCATTTCTCTTCCTCCCGCTTGGCTGGGGCATGGCTCGGCCCCGTTCAGATTTAGTGCTCAATAGCCCTGGAGCAGGGCCTGCATGGTATTAGCGCGTTCCTGGTCTATCTTGCCCTTGGCAAGGGCCACGGGGATTGTCCGAAGTCCCAGCTCCCGGTAAGCGGGGACAAGGACCGGCGCAGCGCTGACTAGAGCCAGTAGATGTTTATGGATGGTGCCCGTATCACCCCGGGCGATGGGGCCGGTGAGGCAGCAAGGTAGTCCTAATTTGGCAATGTTATTGAGCGTCCCTTGAAGGAGCGGAAGCAGCGCCCTGGTGGACTCCTCCGGTGAGACCCCGAAGACCTGCCAGAGATCGTTGGCCATACCCATGAGGGCAACGGTGTAGTTAGAGACGAGAACGGCGGCCGCGTGGTAGAGGACCTTGTCACCGGGATGGAGTATCACCTGCCGGCCTCCCAGCGCCACCGCCATTTCTTTAAGCGTCCCTAATAGAGGCTCTTCTCCTTCCAGCGCGAAGTAGGAGCCGGGTAAATTCTCAACGGCCTGGGCGGGACTGGCGAAGCTTTGGAGCGGATGAAAGGCGCCGGGTAGGGCGCCTTGGGAACGGGCAGGGTCGAGGATATCCAGGGAATCGGCGCCACTACAGTGTACGGCCATCTGTCCTTGGCGCCAGTTGATTTGGGATGCCACCTCACCGATGGCGGCGTCGGGGGTAGTAATGAAGACGAGGTCAGTTGCCTGGGCTACCGCCTGGGCAGTTGGCAGCGCCCGGCAGCCCGGCACCTGGCTGGCCAGCAGTTCCGCCGAAGCTGGAGTCCGGCTAGAGACGGCTACAACCCGGTAGCCCCTGCTGCTGAGAGTCAGGGCCAGGGCGGTCCCAACGGTTCCTGCGCCTACGAAGCCTACGTTCATCTTGCAGCTACAAAAAAGCCCCTCAGGTATACCTGACGGGCTAAAAGAGTCCCTTTTTGCCGTCTCGGTCGGACCTGATCCAAGCGGTTATAAACTTCTATGTCCTGCTCACATCCCGCCGGAGCGGGTACATGGCAACTTATATATACCACGGGCGTGGGCCGATGTCAAGGTTTATTGCCTTTGTAAGTTGAATCCTTGATGCAAGTTTGGGACAATGAGTTGTACCTTCTGCTCAGGGCCTACCGGCAAGCACTGGTTGTTTCCAGCGGCTTGCACAATGAAAGCATCTCTGTTTTCTGACCTTTGGGTATCCATGAGCGGTATGCTATAATCTGGAAAGAGCTATGCAGATAACAACAGAAAAACTCGAAGAAAACCAACTCCTCCTTAACGTTGAAGTAGAGGAGGAACTGGTAGAAAAATCCCTGGACCAGGCCTACCGGCGGCTCATTCAAAAGACCAACATCCCTGGGTTCCGGCGCGGCAAGGCGCCGCGGTCAATGGTGGAGCGCTTGTTTGGACGCACCGCTCTTATGGAGGACGCCCTGGAGCATCTCGTTCCGGAACTCTACCAGAAAGCCATTGACGAACAGGGAATACAGCCCCTAGCCCAGCCCAAGTTGGAGATAGTCCAGGTAGACCCGGTTATCTTCAAGGCGGTGATTCCTCTCCCTCCCGTGGTGGAGCTGGCTGACTACAGGCAGATCAGTGCGATTCTCAAGGAAGCAACGGTGTCCGAGGAGGAGGTCCAGGCTTTCCTGGAGGAGATCCGAAGGGACTCAGCCCCCTGGGAGCCAGCCGAGCGCGCAGCTAAGATGGGAGACCTTCTGACTTTGGATATCAAGGCGGAGGAGGAGGGGAAGACCGTTTTAGAACGGGAAGCGGTCCCCTATGTTATGGCAGAGACGAGCAAAGAGCCTGCCCCGGAATTGGCGGAGCACCTGCGCGGTCTGGAGAAAGGCGAGACCAGAGACTTCCGGGTGACCTATTCTGCTGACTATAAAGATGAGGTCTGGGCAGGCAAACGTATTGATTTCCACGTCCAGGTTGGCGTAATCAAGGAAAAAAACCTTCCCACCCTTGACGATGAGTTTGCAAAAGGCATAGGCGACGGTTTCGAAAACCTGGAAGCCCTACGTCAACACCTGCGCTCCCGGCTGGAAGAACAGGCCCGCAGGCAGGCGCAGCAGCAATTGGAGGAAGAGGTCCTACAGGCAGTGGTGGCCGGCGCCAGACTGGACTTCCCGCCGGTGCTGGCCCACCAGGAAGTGGATATCCTGTTGAATGACCTTACTCGGCGATTCGAGGCCCAGGGAATCAGCCTATCTCAGTACCTGAAGTTCACTAATAAGAGCGAAGAAGAGATACGGGATGATCTCCTTCCCAGAGCCAAGGAGCGGGTAAGGCGGCGCTTGGTGTTGAATGCAGTAGCCGAGGCCGAGGGAATCGCTGTGGCTTCCGAGGAGGTGGACACCGAGATAGAAAAGGCCATACAGGACGCGGTCGCCCGGAAAGATGAGTTGGGGGCTGCGCTAAACACTCCAGGCGGACGTGCCTCCATCGACAATATAATCAGGACCCGCAAGACCGTTGCCCGGTTGGTAGATTATGCCACAGCCAAGGATACTGAAGACGAGATCCCGGTTGTAGCGGAAGGAGCCTCTCAGGGCGAAGGAGAATCAACGTAATATGGAAGGTACAACAATGCGAGCCGTGATCCCCATGGTCATCGAGAGCGGGGCCCGCGGGGAACGGGCCTTCGACATATATTCGTTGCTGCTAAAGGAGCGCATCGTCTTCCTGGGCACGCCGATTGATGACAATGTGGCAAACGTGATAATTGCGCAGCTTCTCTACCTGGAGAGGGAGGACCCGGAGAAGGATATAAGTATGTATGTCCACTGCCCGGGGGGCATTATTACTGCGGGCCTTGCCATCTACGATACAATGCAGTTGATCCGGCCGAACGTGGCTACGATCTGCGTGGGAATGGCGGCCAGTATGGGCACCCTGCTCCTGGCTGCGGGAGCCCCTGGCAAGCGCTACTCTTTGCCAAACGCCACCATTCACATGCATCAGGCCATGGGCGGAGCGCAGGGCCAGGCCTCGGACATTGAGATAGCGGCCAGGGAGATCCTGCGGATGCAGGAGAAGATCCGAAGCATCCTGGCATCCCATACGGGACAATCCATTGAGAAGATCGTTCGGGACACCGACCGGGACTTTTATATGAGCGCCGAGCATGCCCTGGAGTACCACATTATTGACGAGATCCTGAGCCGGACTGCTGCAAAAACCTAAGACATAACCTGACTCTAATCTTGACGGTCGGTACTCTGGGCGGTAAAATATAGCTAATGACAGAAGGGGGCAGTAAAATGGCTGGACCTCGTAGCCCTCGGTCTCAGTACCATTGTTCGTTTTGTGGGAAGAGTCAGGACGAGGTTAAACGGCTAGTAGCCGGCCCTGGCTCTGTTTATATTTGCGACGAATGCGTTGAGCTCTGTCGTGAGATTATTGACGAAGAAGCCCCCGCAACCCCTCGCCCCAAAGCTAGCCCCAACAGAATACCTTCACCCAAGCGCATCTATGACCTGCTGAGTCAGTACGTGGTCGGCCAGGAGAGGGCCAAAAAGGTCCTGGGCGTGGCCGTCCATAATCACTACAAGCGCATCAACGCCAACATGCAGTTGGACGACGTGGAGCTACAGAAGAGCAATATCCTCCTCATCGGCCCCACCGGCTGCGGAAAGACCCTGCTGGCTCAGACCCTGGCCAGGATCCTGGACGTCCCATTCACAATCGCTGACGCCACCTCGCTGACGGAGGCCGGATATGTAGGCGAGGACGTGGAGAACGTGCTTCTCCGGCTTATCCAGTCCGCCGATTTCGACATATCTCGCGCAGAGCGGGGTATCGTCTATATTGACGAAATAGATAAGATCGCCCGCAAGAGTGATAATCCCTCCATCACCCGGGATGTCTCTGGTGAAGGAGTGCAGCAGGCCCTGCTCAAGATCATCGAGGGGACCATCGCTAACGTGCCACCCCAGGGTGGCCGCAAGCATCCCCACCAGGACTTCCTCCAGCTCAATACTGCGAACGTCCTTTTCATATGTGGCGGGGCTTTTGAAGGATTAGACCGGATCGTGGAGCGAAGGGTTAACAAGGACCGCCAGATCATGGGCTTTATCTCCAAGCCTCAGCCCAAGGACCGGTCGCCGCTGGCGGAAGGCGTGCTGCGCCACGTTTCCTATGATGACCTTCTCCATTACGGGCTTATCCCCGAATTCATTGGCCGGCTGCCGGTGATGGTCAATGTCGAACCGCTGGCCAAGGAGGACCTCGTCCGAATCCTAACCGAGCCTAAAAACTCCATCACCAGGCAATATGAGAAGATATTCGCTTTGGATAAGGTGGAGCTAGTGTTCACACCGGATGCTCTGGAAGCGGCGGCGGAGGAAGCCCTCAAGCGCAAGACGGGAGCCAGGGGCCTGCGAACCATCATCGAAGAGACCCTTCTCGACGTAATGTATGAGATACCGTCCCGCACCGACATTAAGAAGTGCGTCATGAACGCCGACACCATCCTCCGTAAGACCAACCCCCTCCTGGTCACCAAGTCCGACCAAACCTCACAGTTGGAAGAGATGAAGGATGTGCCCGCTTAAGAAAGCTGTCAGCGGTCAGCTTTCAGCGGTCAGCCACGAGGGGAGCCGTCAGCTTTCAGCGCTCAGCCCTAAGCCGAGAAGGGAGCGGTCAGCGTTCAGCCAAGAAGGGAGCCGTCAGCTTTCAGCGGTCAGTCCTCAGCCAAGGCTATCGAAGCGCAGCCGGCAGGGGCGGGTTAGCCGGCAGAACCAGCAACCCAAATGGACCGGGGTTGAAGACGCCGTTCCAGCGCCAAGTTGCCAGAGCCGGCGTGCACCAAGACTCTTCGTGGCGGTGAAGACAGGGTTGAGGTTCGCGCCACATGCCCCTGGCTTCCAGCCTGAGGTGGAGAGCCGGGTTGTTGAGAAACCCCATAATGGGCTGGCTGTACTGCCCCAACGCACCGTCGAGGCATTCCTCGCCACTACAGAAGCTGGTCGTCTCTGGCCTTCGGATCGCGAAACCGGTTATCCCTTGTAGCCCTTGTAGTGGCAAGGCATGCCTTGCCAGTCCGAAGCCGGAGCATACCCTGGATTTGCGCGGACGAAGCATCCCTTGCCGCATGGAGA
>JAUYDP010000349.1 GCA_030691805.1 Dehalococcoidia bacterium
CAGAGGCTGGGCACTTACAACCTGGTCATCTGCGGGATGGAAACGTCAGACAGCGGCACTGGCCACATAGCCGCCAGTCTGGCCGAGTGGCTCGACCTTCCCCAGGTAACCTGCGTGCGTAAATTGGAAATAAAGGACTGCCGCCTTTACGCCGAGCGAGTTGTGGAGGACGGTTATCAAGAGTGGGAGGCCACTTTACCCGCGGTCCTCAGCGTAACCAAGGACATAAACACACCCCGTGCTATGCGCCTGCGATCTGTTGCTGAGGCAGCGGACAAAGGGATAACCACGTGGGGCGTCGCCGACCTGGATTTAGACTCCAAGCTGGTCGGCCTGGCCGGATCGCCAACCCAGGTCCCCCGGGTGTTCAGGACTGAGCCGCGAAAGCAGGCTGATATCATCGAAGGACCCGCGCCTCAGGCGGTGGATGCTCTCGTGGCCAGGCTGAGAGAGCTAAGGGCGATCTAGATGAGCCTGGCCCAGCATTACAGGACAACAGGTAGGATGCGTACCACCGTAGGGGCGATTCATGAATCGCCCCTACTAGCGGAAGGGAAACAATGAGGCCGGCCGGGCCCGCTGCGGTTTCGTCTAAAGGCGTCTGGGTCTTCGCTGAGCAGAGGAATGGCGTCTTGAAGAGCGTCTCCCTGGAGCTAGCCGGCCTTGGCCGGCGCCTCGCGGACCAGCTCGGCGTGCCGCTAACAGCCGTGCTTCTTGGGGAGGTGGTCGAAGAGCTAGCCAGCGAGATAATTTCCTGTGGCGCAGACAGAGTGCTTGTGGCTGAACACCCACTCCTCAAGGAATACCAGCCGGAAGTATACGCCAAAGTTCTGGCCGACCTGGTGGTATCACAGCGACCTGAGATACTGTTGATAGGCTCAACAAGCTTGGGGAGGGACTTTGCCCCCCGGCTCGCTATCCACCTTCGCACCGGCCTGATGGCTGACTGCATGGATATCCAGATAGACCACGCCCAGCGGACCGTCATCGGCATTAAGCCTGTCGCCAGCAGCGACCTACTGGCCAGCATCGTTTGTCCCAGGCATCGTCCCCAAATCGTGACAGTTAGGCCCAGAGTACTCCCTCCGCCGGTCCAAGACCTGTCCCGGAAAGGCGAGGTGGAACGGATTACTGTAGAGTTGCAGATGAGTGAAGCCCGCACCCGCCTGCTAACGTCGTTCAAAGAGGCCAGCGCTAGTAATAACCTGGAGGAGGCCACGGTGGTAGTTGCCGCTGGCCAGGGTGTAGCTTGCCGCGAGGACCTGGCACTGGTGGAGGAACTTGCTGGCTCATTGGGCGCAGCCCTGGGAGGCACCCGACCCGTAGTGGACGCCGGCCTACTTCCGGAGAGCGTGCAGATCGGACAGTCTGGTAAGACGGTGAGACCCCGCCTTTACATCGCCTGTGGAGTACACGGGGCGGCCTTCCATGTTGTAGGTATGCGGGACTCGGATATCATCGTCGCTATCAACGACGACCCCCATGCCCCCATCTTCCAAGTCGCCACCCTGGGCATCGTAGGCGATCTGCGAGAGGTAGTCCCACTCCTAACCGAAAAACTAAAGGAGGTTCTAGGCCGCTAAAGCGCCGCAGGCCGGGGGGGTTGGGGGGTGTCCCCCACTTTGAACCATACTGTAGGGGCGTGGCATGCCTCGCTTCTACACTAGGCGCCACAGGCCGGGGGGTTTGGGGGGTGTCCCCCACTTTGACCCATACCGTAGGGGCGAGGCATGCCTCGCTTCTACACTAGGCGCCACCGGCCGGGGGGTTTGGGGGGTGTCCCCCCCCTTATATTTTTTTCGGGTGGGGTGGGGAGGCCCTCCGGCTTCCCAGGCGTCCCACCAAATTACATCAGGAGAAAATCCATGCCCTATGAAAACATCCTACTGGAACGCAGAGACGAAGGCATCGCCCTAGTCACCCTCAACCAGCCCCAGAAACGAAACGCCCTTACCGCCGCCATGCAGAAAGACCTGTTAGACGCCATCCGGGAGGTGAAAGAGGATCCCAGCCTGCGTGTAATGGTCGTAACCGGGGCAGGACCGGTCTTCTGCGCCGGCGCAGACCTAAGCTACATGCGAGGCAGATCAACAATGGAACTGCGGGAGTATCTATCACTTGTCCCAACCGTGACGGCCAATATGGCCGCTATGGGCAAACCTACCATCGCCGCCGTTAACGGCCTGGCCTTGGCCGGAGGCACGGGTATCACCATGGCCTGCGACCTCGCCGTATCCTCGGACCAGGTGCGCTTCGGGGTCACGGAGACCAACGTCGGACTCTGGCCAATGACCATCCAGGCCACCATGGCCAGGTCCCTGGGGCGCAAGAGACTCCTATACCTTCTCATGACCGGCGATACCATAGACGCCTGGGAGGCTGAGAGGATCGGCCTTGTCAACAAAGTGGTGCCCCACGATCAGTTGGAGGCAGCCTGGATGGACCTGGCCACCAAGCTGGCCCGTAAAAGCCCCACTTCTATGAAGATCGGCAAGGACTCCTACTATGCCATGGAGGACATGGAGTGGTCCCAGTCCCAGGCATACCTGCGTGAATGCCTCATTACCCTGCTCGGCACTGAGGATGCCCAGGAGGGGCTCCAGGCGTTCTTGGATAAGCGAAAGCCAGAGTGGAAAGGGCGGTGAATGCATTCAGCTTTTGCATTTATTATATCTTGGCCTTGTGTACCGTTGGCTGATATAATGGGGCACGTGTGGCGAATACATTGACCCGAATATTTCAGGAGACATAGATGGATTTTCAGTTGTCCGAAGAGCAAAAAGCAGTGAGGAACCTGGCCCGGGACTTTGCTATAAAGGAATTGGTGCCCTACGTCGAGCAGTGGGAGGA
>JAUYDP010000354.1 GCA_030691805.1 Dehalococcoidia bacterium
AAGCTAAGAGAGGCCTGCCGGCGAGACGAACCCCTTATGCCCGTGCTTATAGAAGCGGTCAAGACCCGCGCCACCCTGGGCGAGCTGATGGGCGTCTTCCGTGAGGTTTATGGTGAGTACACCGATAAACCCGTGTTGGCCGGCAGCGCACTGGGGTGCTAAGATGACCTACTCTGTAGTTGGCAAAAGACTGCCCCGAATAGATGCTCCGACCAAGGCCACCGGCACGGCCATGTATGCTGCCGACATGTCCCTGCCCGGAATGCTGACGGCCAAGATCCTGCGGAGCCCTTATCCCCACGCCCGCATCCTTCGCATTGACGCCAGCCGAGCCCTGAAGCTGCCCGGCGTAAAGGCCGTACTGACAGGCCAGGATATCCCCAGGGTCAAATACGGATTCACCTTCCGCTTCCCTCAGTTCTGCGACGAATACATGCTGGCCGTGGACAGGGCCCGCTACCTGGGAGAAGGAGTTGCAGCGGTGGCCGCGGTAGACGAAGATACCTCGCTGGAAGCCCTGGAGCTTATCCGGGTGGACTACGAAGAGCTGCCCTTTGTCCTGGACCCGGAGGTGGCCATGAGACGTGGCTCGCCTCTCGTGCACGATCTGGCTGAGCAAAACATCAGCGTTCACATGTCCCACAACTTCGGCGACGTACAGGAGGCTTTCCGGAGAGCCGACCACATCAGGGAGGACCGCTTCAGCCTCCAGGTCCAGGCCCATGCCCCGATGGAGTCACACGCCGTCCTCGCCTCAGCCGACCCCAGCGGCAAGCTGACCCTCTGGGCGGCCAAGCAGAGTCCGTTCCGGGTCCGTTACGCATTGTCCCGCACCCTGGAGCTCCCGGAAGGGATGATCAGGGTGATCCGGCCGGCCCTGGGAGGCGGCTTCGGCGGGAAGGGCGAGATGATGTCCCTGGACTTCTGCGCCGCCTCCCTGGCCCGGAGCACGGGGCGGCCCGTCCGCATCGTCTATAGCCGGGAGGAGTCGCTCTGCACCACCCGGGCCCGCCACCCCATGATCGTAGAGTTGAAGACTGGGGTCATGAAGGACGGGACCCTGCTGGCCCAGTCCTGCCGCATCGTCTCCGACGGGGGCGCTTACATGAGCTCCGGGCCCATAGCCACCTACGTCGCCGCTTCCCACTTGAACCTGCCCTACCGGTTGCCCAACTACAGGGTCGACGCATATCGGATATACACCAATAAGCAACCCTCGGGGGCCATGCGGGGCCACGGCGCTCCCCAGCCCCGGTTCGCCATGGAGTGCCAACTGGACATGATCGCCGAAGACCTAGGCCTGGACCCGCTGGAATTGCGGCTGCGCAATGCTATAGACAGCGGCTACGTCGCTCCTAACGGCTACATAGTGCCCACCAGCGGCTTCAAGGAGACATTGCATCGGGCGGCCCTGGCCTCGCGGTGGGAGCAACGCCCGACTCAGAAGCCCAACCGGGGGATGGGCCTGGCGGCCTACACCTTCCTCTGCGGCAACAGCAGCCACCTCTGGGACACCAAGGGCGCCATGTCCTCCGCTATCGTCACCCTGCAGGAAAACGGCACCGTACACCTGGTTACCGGGGCCTCTGACATCGGCCAGGGTACAGACACCGCCCTCTCTCAGATAGCTGCGGAGGAGTTGGGGGTGAAGCTGGAAGATGTGAACATCACGGCCGCCGATACTGAGCTATGTCCACTAGACTGGGGCACCGGCGGCAGCCGGGTTACCTTTCAGGCGGGAAACGCCGTGCGCGGGGCGGCCCGGGAAGCCAGGAGGCAGGTCCTGGAGGCCGCGGCCGACCACCTGGAGGCCCGCCCCGAGGACCTGGAACTGGTGGACCGGAGGGTCTACGTTAAGGGTAGTCCCGGCAAAGGACTGGACCTGTCTCAAGCCATCTCCTTGGCCATGGTCCAGGCCAGCGGCGCCCCTGTAATCGGCCGGGGTTCCTTCAACCAGAACGCCATGCTGCCCGATTTCGGCACAGGCATGGGCAACATGTCCTTTGCCTACGTCTTTGGCACGCAGGTGGCAGACGTCGAGGTAGACCACGAAACCGGGCAAGTATACATACATAAGCTAGCTGTGTTCCATGATTGCGGCTTTGCCATCAACCCGCTGTCTGTGGAAGGCCAGATTGACGGTTCTTCTATAATGGGAGCAGGCTACGCCCTGTCAGAGGAGCTTCAGCGACGAGACGGAACAACCTTGAACCCATCCCTACTGGAGTACAAAATGCCGACGGCGCTGGATACCTGCGAGGTGATCGGCGGCCTGGTAGAGACCATAGACCCCGGAGGGCCTTACGGCGCTAAAGAGGCGGGCGAGGGGCTAATGGTGGGGTCGGCTCCAGCTATCGCTAACGCCGTCTACCAAGCTACCGGCGTCCGAATTAAGGACTTGCCCATCACGCCCGAGAAGGTTTTGAAGGCGTTGGAGGGGAAGAACAAATAGCGGCGGTCTCCGCCTCTTATCGCCACCATGGCCAGGGCCTCAAGAAACTGGCGAATAAACTTTCCGCTGGGCTATCCGGCACATGGCAAGAAGAAAATGCGCTGGTCCGAGGCCGGGCCGCCGGGGTCAACCGGAGGATAAGGCGCTACATCGCCTATCTGGAGCAAGGGGTGGCCATGCCGGACAATGAGCGATCCAGCCACACCACCCGGGCCGAATGGATCCGCCACTGCCGGCGCACGGGCCTCTACGAGCAGGGCAGGCTGCTCTACGAGCGAGGAGGCCTCAGACTCGATAGCCTTTCCGAAGAAGCCCAGGTGGCCGTGGAAGAGGACTACCGGGTCTGCGTGCGGATGATGGCCAGAGAAGGGGCGGGGAAGAAGGCCCGGAGGGGGCGCGATCCCGAGACCGGGCAGGGGCGGCTTTTTCAGTAGTGATAAGTACTGTCACCATTTGGTGAAAACGCCATTTATGGTGAAAAAGGGTTGGCACGAGCCGTATTCATTGATTGACTATCTTTCAGCATATGTTGAAATCGGCAGATACAGTGAAAGATTTTAATATTGAAAGAGGCGCAGAGGGCGCCCTGCGGATTTGCCTGGCTGATGTCCCCTTCCTCCGAGTGGAACAGGCCCAGATGAGGCCGCCATAAACGGGGGCCAATTGGACCGCCTGGTGAAGGTGGATCTCCCAGATGGCCAGAGGATCCTGGCGTGTGAGATCAAGAAGAGCGGGCAGCCCAGGGTCGTAAGGGAGGCGGTCAATCAACTGCTCCGGTACAGGCAATCCCTTCATGGCGTCCTCTTTTTGGGAGGGGGCATGCAGGTAGCCGCCTTCTTCGTACCGGCGCCGGTGGCTCCCAGGGGGAGCCACCGCGCCTAATGGCCTTATGGTACGCGCTTGGCCCAGGGCTATTTCCTCTTGCTGGGCTGTTCGCCTTTCCAGGCGTTACGGTTAAACGCTATCATCGTTGCGCGGCAGATTCAATAGAAGAAGGTCTCCGTGACACCAAACTCGAGGAAGACCGGCGGTCGGCGAGCACAGAGGAGCGAAGCCAGGCACCCGGAACTTTCTGGACAGAAAGCCGAAGAAGTGGTGGTGCCGAAACAGGGCTTTGACAATAATACTTGACGGTGTTATTAGATAACCGCCGCGAACAGTGCATGGGCTCAGGTCCGGCTGAGCGATACCAACCCAAAGTGATAAGCTCGCGGTCTGGCTACGGGCAGCAGCGTACCCGTCGCGAAGCTGCCCTGGGGGGCTGTGCTGTCGGTTGTAACCACCGGGGGATCGCGGACCAATCTTAAGTTCCAGAGCCGGGCGTCTCCCAGGGGAGATTAGGCGAGGGTAAGGCTGTTGAAACCGCAACGCTTTAGGTCACTTCCGGCCTTGGCCGGGACTGCCCTGCTCGCCTTGCTACTGCAGGTCGGTACAACGCCACTAAAGGCCCAGGGAGGCTGCACCACCACCCGCGTTTCCGTGGCCTCCGACGGGAGCCAGGGCAATGGCGACAGCACGCAGAGTTCCATCGCTGCCAATGGGCGTTACGTAGCCTTCGAGTCAGATACCACTAACTTGGTCGCCGGCGACACGAACGGGGCCTTCGATGTCTTCGTCCGTGACATGCAGACGGGCCAGACCACGCGCGTCTCTGTCGGCTGCGACGGAACCCAGAGCGATGGCAGGAGTGAGTTGCCTTCGGTATCCGCCGACGGGCGATACGTGGCCTTTCAGTCTGACGCCACTAACCTGGTGCCGGAGGGCAAGACCATTGCCAGGGTGGACGTGTTCGTTCACGACCGGTTCTGCGGGGCGGTGACATGTTTGTACCTGCCGTTTGTAATACAGGGCGCTTCCGCTGGCTGGTAACACACACGGTGCCAGATAATGGGTGGCCCTTATGGGTTTCGGACGGCAGTTGCTCTGGAGCAGGATGCTTGCGACGGCCAGGAAGGGAGCAGGCCGGATGGTGCCAAACGGATCGTTTGCACCAACGGCATCGCTCATCTCACGACGATGGTCAGTTATCACGTGCTGTGAGACTGAAATAGGGAGGAAACTAACATGGCTATGACGCATCGAGCGGATACTAGATTCGGGGTAGGCGGGGCCACCTTAGCCAACATGGCTAACCTGGGACCTCCGGCGCAGCACCAACGTACAGAGCCCGTGCCTTCGATCTGGTCAGGATCTCAACCTCTCGTTGCTGTTTCTGGTTCAAGGTAACTGTCCTCATTCCTTAACTATGCGGACATTTTCCCTTAGCAGTGGCACGAATTTCACAAATTGATTGACTTTTCCCCCCCAGGATGAATATTTCAAAAACAGCCCAAAAAAAGCTTGACAGCCTGGAGAGGGGGGGGGATATACTATACTATAGCCTAAGATTTTGGTAAAACTAAACTGTTACGCCAAATCCTGTTCTGCGTAAGAGATGGACATTACCTGCCAGCAAAAGGGAGGGGAACCATGAGAGCACTCGGCAAAGCGCTATGGATTGTGCTCATATTCGTAGTAGTCGTTGGCGGGTCCGTGCTTGCGTTCTCTTCTTTGAGGTCTCTGCAGGCCCAGACCGCAGCCGCCCCTCCCAGCCCACCTAATGTCTCTCTTAACCCAAGCCTCATCGCACCTACGCCATCGTCCGCCCAAGCACCGACACCGGCGACAGTGCGGCCGACTTTCACCCCCACTCCTTCTCCAACGCCGTTCCCACCATCACCGACGGCTCCCCCAAATGTGAGCGCGTCCCTCTATGTGTCTCAAGAGGTGGTCGCGGCGCTTATAGGCGC
>JAUYDP010000401.1 GCA_030691805.1 Dehalococcoidia bacterium
ACACTTCCAGGTAGCTTTTAGGAAGGACTCAGTAGCAAATCAGGGAAGTAACGTCGTAGCCTGCCAGCTTATCCCGTCCCTGAAGGAAGGTCAACTCGATAACGAAGACCAGCCCCGTCACTACGGCGCCAAGCTTCTCCACCAGCTTGGCGGCGGCCAGGGCTGTCCCTCCCGTGGCCAGGAGATCATCCACGATCAGGACACGCTGGCCGGGGGCTAAGGCGTCCCGGTGTATCTCCACCACATTGGTGCCGTATTCCAGCGAATATTCCATCTGGAAGGTCTCGGAGGGCAGCTTACCTTTCTTGCGTATAGGGATGATCCCCACCCCCAGGTTGTAGGCAAGAGGCGCGCCGAACAGAAAACCCCGGGACTCCAGGGCCACGATGGCATCCACGTTTTTACCCTTGCACGCTTCAGCCAAACGGTCGAGGGTAGCCTTGAATCCCTTGGGGTCTCCGATAAGAGGTGTTATATCTTTAAAGATGATTCCCTTCTGCGGGAAATCTGGGATATCCCGTATCTTGTCTTCCAGACGCATCTTCTCTCCCTTCGTAGTAGCTTGTCTAACTTCGGCTAACATACAACGGCGCTTGAGACACTGTCAACCTGTTGGCCTCTAAACCCTTGGGGAATTGTAACTACTCAGCCACTGAGACACCAAGGCACAAAGAAAGTTATGGAATACAAGCCTCTTTCAGAGCGTGAATTCGTGTCTTTGTGACTTTGTGGCTGAGTAGTTACGGGGAATTTACACACAACTCTTGACACTATCGCCTCTAAAACGAGTTTTACAAATTGGCCCCAAAAGGTATTGACAAAGCCCATTCCCGCCCGTAAACTAATATTAATAACTATTACTTTTATCAATAGGAGGACATCAATGGCACTAGACCTGATCAACGAGAACAAGATTGGCGAGGCCAAGGGGACAGCGATGGAGGAGGCCGTAAACAAGAACTTCCAAGGCGAGACAGCCGAGGTGGGGCTTTACCTGGCCATGGCCTGGCAGTCCCACCGGGAAGGCTACCCCGAGGTGGCGTCGGCCCTGGAATCCATCGCCTGGGACGAGGCCCGGCACGCCGTGCGCTACGCCATCCTGAATGGGATGATCTCCCCCAACACCAAGGAGAACCTGGAGAAGATGCTGGCAGGGGAGCAGATGGCCAATAAGGGCAAGCGAGAAGCGGCCATCAAAGCTCGAGAGGCCGCCGGTGATGAGACCCATGAGGTCTTCGACGATACGAGTCGTGACGAGGCCCGCCACGCCCGTTCCCTCGAAGGGCTGCTGAAGCGCTATTTCGGGGCATAGTTGAATACGCCTGGCCTTGGCCGGCGTGCCGGACAGAGGCGCTCCAGGCAGCGAGAGGTCATCCTGGAGGAGTTGCGGGGGCTTAAAACGCATCCGCGATCCGATGAGCTTTACGCCCTGGTGAGGCAGCGGCTTCCCCGGATCAGCCTGGGGACCGTCTACCGGAACCTGGACTTGCTCCAGCGAGAGGGGCAAGCCATCGAGATCTATTGCGGTGACTTCGTGCGATACGATGCTGACGTATCCACCCACGACCATTTCATGTGTCGCGCCTGCCTGCGGGTCTGGGACTTCGAAAGCGGTCGGGAAAGCTCGCCGGAACCGGCGCCTCCAGACTTGGACCGGGATGGGTTCGTAATAGAAAGCCAGTACACCATGTTCTCAGGGACCTGTCCCGATTGCGGAGCGCGTTAACAAAACGATAGGTGTAGGGGCGATTCATGAATCGCCCCTACACCACAGCACTTCCGCCTGCTCCAGCACCGTCTGTGTGGCCTTCTCTTGCTTGTCAGGGGGATAGCCATGCTTGCGAAGAATGCGCTTCACGATCACCCGCAACTGGGCGCGGACGTTCTCCCTCACCGTCCAGTCTATGGTAACGTTGTTCCGCACCGCAACAACCAACTCGCGGGCGATAGCCGTGAGCGCCGGCTCCCCGAGCACCTTGACCGCACTGTCATTGGTTTCCAGCGCGTCGTAAAATGCCAGCTCGTCCTCCGACAACCCTAGCTGCTCCCCGCGTGCGCTTGCCTGTCGCATCTCCTTCGCCAGAGCGATAAGCTCTTCAATCACCTGCGCCGTCTCGATGGCGCGGTTCTGGTAGCGACGGATCGCCTGTTCCAGCAGCTCGGCGAAAGAGCGGGCCTGGACCACGTTCCTCCGTGAACGGGCCTTGATCTCCCCGGACAACAGCTTGCGGAGGAGCTCTACGGCCAGATTGCGCTCCGGCATCCGATGGACCTCGGCCAGAAACTCGTCCGAAAGAACGGAAATGTCCGGCTTCTTCAGGCCCGCGGCTGCGAAGATGTCCACGATCTCGTCGGAGGCAACCGCCTTCGAGACAAGCTGGCGGATGGCATGGTCGAGTTCTTCATCGGGCTTCCGGTCGCCCGGAGCACTCTTGGTCAGCACGGCGCGGACCGCCTGGAAGAAGCCCACATCCTCGCTGATAGCCAGGGCCTGTTCGTTTGGCACGGCCAGAGCGAAGGCCTGGGAGAGCTCTTTGACCGCTTGCAGCAGCCGCTCCTTGCCGTCGTCCAGGGCGAGGATGTGCTCCTGCGCTTGGGGCAGCAGTGAGAGGCGCTCCTGTGGCCTGCCCCCCGTCCACTTGGACCGGTCGAACCCGTGGAATAGCCCGCAGCAGATCTCCTGCTTCTCGAGGA
>JAUYDP010000405.1 GCA_030691805.1 Dehalococcoidia bacterium
AGTAAGGCTTCGACAACCATGCTAGCTAGGGTGGGGTCGGCGAAGGGCTGAGGCAAGTGGCGGGCGCAGAGAGTTATGGAATACACGTAGTTGGGGGCAGAATAATCGAACCCTTGAAGGCGGATAGGCTTCCTCCGCCAGTTGGGGATCGGACGCCCGCCGGGAGATTCGTTACTCAACAGTTTGCTCTCGGGGCGGGATGGCGGACAGGGCCGTCCGCCGCTACGCGAGACACATCCTACTTCTGTGAAATGCCCAAGCCTTCATGAGCTTTCGCTGGGCCTTACGCCGCCACATGCACCTTCGCTAGACTATTACCCCGTAGGATTTGCGCGTTTCGCGAGAATCATGCCTGCCCCAATTTGGTTGCGGACGGAGGCCGCCTTAGGTTATAATGTCCCTAACCTAGAGAAGCCGATAGGGAGGTGGCGCGGGAGCTTGAAGAACAGGCCCCTGGTCAATCGGGCCATTGTCATACTAGCGATTCCTCTCCTGGCCTACTTGAGTTTCGGCACCGCCAGGAAAGCGCTGGAGGTCTACCAGTTGAATCAGCAGGCCTCCCGGATACGTCAGGAAATCTCCCAGCTTAAAGACCGAAATGCCGAGCTCCGCCGGCAGATGGAATACCTCCAATCCCCCGAGTATGTAGAAAAGGTCGCCAGGGAACAGCTAAACCTGGTTCAGCCCGGGGATACACCCCTCGTCCTGGTCTATCCGACGGGGAAGGAGCCTGCCCCCCAACCCACGCCCGTTCCCACCCAGAAACAGGCGGCGCCATCTCCAAACTGGCAAAGGTGGTGGGGTTTCTTCTTCGGAGAAGCGCCTTAGCCATCCCCCATGCTGGCCGCTAAGGTCCTGGCCTTCATCCAAGAACGCGGGATGGCAGCGAACGGAGACCTGCTTATCGTGGGGGTCTCCGGCGGCCCGGATTCCCTCTGTCTTCTTCATTGCCTGGTGCAATTGCAGGACGTCCTAGGTGTACGTCTCCACGTCGCTCACCTGGACCATGCCCTGCGCCCGGAATCCCAGGACGATGCCCGCTTTGTGACAGAGTTAGCCGCCCGTTGGGGCCTGCCCTGCACAGTCGAGAGACACCTGGTCAGAGAGTTTAGAGACAGGCACCGGCTCTCGCTGGAGGAGGCGGCCCGCCTGGTGCGTTACGGCTTCTTTGGAAGGAAAGCAAGGGAGTTGGGTGCCAGGGGTGTGGCTGTTGGGCACACCGCGGATGACCAGGTGGAAACACTTCTCCTCCATTGGCTCCGCGGGTCTGGCCTGGCCGGGCTGCGAGGGATGCAGCCGGTAACCCGGTACCAGGTCCCCCTGCTAGGGGAAGAGGTGAACATCCTGCGTCCTCTCTTGTCCCTGCAACGCTCGGAGACCGAGGCCTGCTGCGCGGCCCTGGGGATCCAGCCGTTGACCGACACTTCCAACCGCTCTCTTCAGTTCCGGCGCAACCGCGTCCGGATGCAATTACTGCCTGCATTGGAGACTTTCAACCCCAATATCCGCAAAACGCTGCTACGGATGTCCAGCGCCACCAACCGCGACTACGAGTACCTGGAGAGCCAGGTTGCGCTGGCCTGGCCCAGGGTAGCCACCGATGCGCCGGGACAGGTAACTATGGACATTGCCGGGGTGCTGGCTCTGCATCCCGCCCTCATCTTCAACCTCCTGCGGACCGCGCTGGAAAGGGTCGCGGGGAGCACCGCAGGATTTGAGTGGGTGCACTTGGAAGAGCTGGCGGCGGCGATAAAAAAGCCGGCTGGCACGATAATCATGCTCCCACACGGCGTCCGATTTACTGTGGGTTATACCTATTGCACACTGACTCTCGGCCAGGCGGTGCCTCCACTACCGGCGATACATGGTGAGACCCCACTTAAGGCGCCGGGAGAGACACTTTTCTCTGGCTGGCGCGTGAGCGCCTCCATCGAAGAAAGAATACCCGGTACAACTGAGGCCGATCCCTGGGGCGCGACGCTAGACTTCGACCGGACGGGAGACCGCCTCTGGGTCCGGCCACGGCGTCCCGGCGACCGCTTTCAACCGCTAGGGATGGACCAGGAAAAGCGACTTCAGGATTTCTTCGTAGATTCGAAAGTCCCCCGGTCCTGGCGAAACCGGGTGCCATTGGTGGTATCACCCGGGCAGCTAGTATGGGTGGCCGGATGGCGCATAGACGACCGGGTAAAGGTTACAGCATCCACCCGGCGCGTCCTGCGGCTGCGGTTCACGCCGCTTCAGGAAAATAGCGTCGGTGAGGGACCGTTAATGGGGCGCTTGTGAGATAGCCTCGCCGCTGGGGTGATCGTCAGGGAGTGTAGGCGGCTGGGGTTGAGCCGAGCCCAATACTACGGGCAGGGCCACTCGAACGTAAAGGGTGCCGGAGATAAGTGTAAGCAGGGTTGCAACCGCTAATAAGGGGATGCTGATTACTGCCACGAAGTCCATCCAACCTGCAAGGTTAATCGCCGTGGCCCAGGCCCCTCTTTTCGAGCTTTCGCCGATAATGACGGCGGCAATGCCCACGGAGGTTATCACTGTCTTCCCTTTGCCCCAGGCGGCGGCTGGTATAACCCTTCCCTTGCTGGCCGCCCACCAGCGGAACCCCATAATCACGAATTCCCTGACAGAGATGACCACGGCCATCCAGTCTGGAACCATGCTCAAGTACGCCAGCAACCAGAGCACCGCCAGGACTAGCACCTTGTCGGCCACCAAATCCAAGAAGACCCCTAAAGAAGACGTGCTCTTGCCCCTGCGAGCTAGATAACCATCTAGAATATCCGTTATTACCGCTAAGGTAAATAGCAACGCCCCGACAAAATAACCCTCCTCCCAAGGAGAGAGCAACAACAAGACTATTGGCAGGGTTAAGATTATACGGGAGAGGCTAAGGAGATTAGGTGGATTGATATGTTGAATCCGCGAAGTTCCGTGCCTTGCCATGGAGTATGGTTTAGCCCATCACCGGGGCCCCGGTAATGGGGGATTGATATCGAAGGACATGGAGTCCTTGGTCCATTGTACGTCAAGGACCTGGCCATCCTTTCCCAGGACCCCACGGTCCTGGCCATTGTGCACTATGACCAGTCCTCCCGCGTTGCCAACCCTCATAAACACCTTCTCCTGCCCCACCCAGGTTCGCTCCTGGCCGGGCTCTAGCGTGCCGGTGAAGACCGGTGTTGAGTCCACGATAACCCAGACCCAGGACCTGGCTATCACCCGGCTCCTCACTTCAACGGCCGCCAGGGTGGCGGTAGCAGAAGGGGACGGAGCGGCCGGAGGGGTCAAGGACTTCCCGGGAAAAGGGGAGATCGCTGCGCTTACCGGGGGTAATGCCGGCTCCACCAGAGTCGGAGTGGGGACAGCATCGCTACCCTCAGGAAGTAACGGGATGCGCAGGCCTGCGTAATTGGAAAACAAGTATGCAGAAAGGGCAACCACCAGCACCAGCAAGGTCAGTGTGACCACCCAAAAACCCCAGCCCAAACGGGGCTTCTCTAACCTGGCTACCGGTATTAGGACGGGGCGCTGATCACGGTGGGGATAGAGGTCTAAGACCTCCTGGACCTCCAGATTCAGGAGTATGGCATAGGTCTTAAGAAAGCCTTTGACATACGTGGGATGAGGCAGTACGGCATAATCTTCAGACTCCAATGCAACCAGGTAAGCCTTCCGTATTCTAGTGGAAGACTCCACGGCGTCCAGGCTCAGCCCCTGTCGCTCCCTCGCCTCCCGTAGCCTCCCCCCGAGGCTCTCCATTCTCTGCCTTCCTCCCGCTCTGGAGTTCTTCGACAATATAATCCTATAGGTAGGCTAGCGTCAAGAGAGTTGCCCGTATAGGCTCTCGTTACTGCCCCACGGCCCCTGGAAAGCCACTAATGACACCATGCGAACTTCTTATAGTACGGTCCGTGATATAATGAGTCTGAAGAATAAAAAATGGAGGATTAACCGAAATAAGAGAGCCCTCCGAGATTGCCCACAGAGCCGTACAGGCCGCCGCTGATAAAATGGCCACCGATATTCTGATGTTGGACCTAAGACAGCGATGCAGCTTTGCAGACTATTTTGTCGTGTGTAGCGCCAGCAGCGAGAGACAGATTAAGGCCATTTTAGAGGAGATAGATAAGTCCCTTGGACAAGAAGGAGCGCCGCTATTGCGAACAGAGGGATCCACCGAGTCTGGGTGGGTGCTGCTGGACTTCGGCGATGTGATTATCCACATTTTCTCCCCGGATATCCGGGACTATTACCGCATAGAGAATATTTGGGCCGATGGCCCCCCCATCGTAAGGGTCCAGTAACCTACTCGAAGACCCACCGCTCCACTTCGCGGTCATACTTCAACAGGTCCTTCTCCTCAAAGAAGATGCCTATCTCCCTGGCCGCGCTCTCCTGGGAGTCGGAGCCATGGATGAGGTTCCGCCCTATTTCCAGTCCCCAATCACCCCGTATGCTGCCCGGGACCGCCTCCAGGGGATCGGTGGCTCCCATCGTCTTCCGCACCACGTCCACCGCTCTCCGGCCTTCCACGACCATCAGCACTACTGGGCTTGAGGTCATATAACTTATCAGGCCAGGGTAAAAACCTTTGCCTTCATGGACGGCGTAAAGGGACTTTGCCAGAGTCTGAGTCATTCTTATCATGCGTAGGGTCAGTATCCTGAGGCCCCTATCCTCCAACCTCGAAACGATGCGTCCTGTAAGCCCGCGCTGTACGGCATCGGGCTTGATGATTACCAGGGTCCTGTCCATAAGGTATTCCTAACTCCTTTTTTTCGGCCGGTCTTCGGCCGAAAAAAGTAATATGGGGGGCACCCCCAATCCCCCCTTCCTGCGGCTCACCGGGAGACAAAGCGAGGCACCCCCCCCTCCCCCCATCGTGCGGCGGACCGGGAGACAACGGGGGGGGCACCCCCC